>JBBRVM010000013.1:0-17781 GCA_038246865.1 Burkholderiales bacterium | reverse complement strand
CGCCGCTCCCACATAGCGCTCCGTGCGCTGCGCACAATGCCACATTACGCTCTTAGTTTCTCCGATCCCGCCGGTCATTTACTCGACGTTGAAATGACGCTGCCTTCGCCCGTGGCGGGCCAGCGCGTGGCGATGCCGTCGTGGATTCCCGGCAGCTATTTGATGCGCGAATTTGCGCGACATGTGGTGACGCTCTCGGCGCAACAATCCGGTCACGAGATCAAAGTCGAAAAAATCGACAAAGCGACGTGGCAGCTTGCATGCGCGCCCGATGCGCCGGTAACCGTGAGCTACCGTGTGTATGCGTGGGATCGCTCGGTGCGCGGCTGCTATTTCGATTCGTCGCGTGGCTTTTTTAATCCGGCGGCAGCACTGTTGCAAGACGTCGCTGCTCCGCAAGCCTCGTGTACGCTTGATCTTCAGGCACCCGCATTCGCTGAAGGCCACGCCTGGCATTGCGCGACCTCGATGGCGCCGACTCAAATTGACGCACGCGGCTTCGGTCAATATCGCGCAGAAACGTACGATGAACTGATCGATCATCCTTTCGAATGCGCTGACTTTGACGAGTTCACGTTTGAGGCGGGCGGCGTGCCGCACCGCTTTGTGATTTCTGGAAAGCATCGTGGCGATCTGGAGCGTTTGCGCGCAGACAGCCAGAAAATCTGTCAGGGCCATTGCGATTTTTTCGGCGACACAGTCGCTCCGTTCGATCACTATGTTTTTCAGCTTCACGTCGTTGATGACGGTTACGGAGGCCTGGAACATCGCGCGAGCACAGCGCTAATCTGTCCGCGTAACGACCTGCCCACTGTCGGCGACGCCAGCATTTCCGAGGGCTATCGTGAACTGCTCGGGCTCATCAGCCACGAATATTTTCATGCGTGGAACGTCAAGCGCATCAAGCCCGCAGCCTTCACGCCTTTCGACACCACAAGCGAAAACTACACGCGTTTGTTGTGGATTTTTGAGGGCTTCACAAGCTACTACGATGAGCTGATGCTGAAGCGCGTCGGACTCATCACCGAGGCCGATTATCTGAAGGTCATCGGCCGTCGCCTGACCTCGCTGCTGCGGGCACCGGGCACCCGGCTGCAATCGACAGCGGAGGCCAGTTTCGACGCGTGGATCAAGTATTACCGTGCAGACGAGAATGCGGCGAACTCACAGTTCAGCTACTACCTGCGCGGCAGTTTCGTGGCGCTGGCGCTGGATTTAGCGCTCAGAGCGAACGATTCAGCGTACTCGCTGGACGACGTCATGCGCGGCCTCTGGCGCGACTACGGCAAGACTGGCATCGGCGTTCCAGAAGACCCATTCGCCGTGATCTCTGACTACGCTGGACGCGACGTTGCGCCCCAGCTCAGTGAGTGGGTGAACGGCACCGATGATCCCGATTGGGCCGCTCTCTTCGCACCGTTCGGCGTGAGCTACCGCGCCCGTGCCAGCGCCAGTGCCGCAGATCGCGGCGGTCGTGACGAGGCGACGCTTGATACGAACACGCGCACGCTCGGCCTCGTGATGGGCGATTCCGGCGCGGGTCTGCCGGTCATCAAGGTTGTGTTGTCCGGTTCCAGCGCATGGCAAGCGGGTTTGAGTGCGGGCGATGCGCTGATTGCAATCGACAGCCTGCGCGCCAACGCTGTGAGCCTCAGCAAGCATCTGGCGCGGTTCAAAGCGGGCGCGGCAATTCCCGTTTCGTACTTCCGTCACGATCAGTTGCGCGAGACCACCGTCACAGTTCCGCTGGCGAAAGCAGACAGCGTCTGGCTAGCGCTCGAAGGCACCGATTCGGTTGCGCTTGCACGACGACAAAAGTGGTTGTCGCAGGGCTAATTGCAAGCATCGGCTTTTTCTTGAAAGCCCCATTGCACCGGGTCTAGAACGAAAAATCGGCTTAGGTCGATAAGCGCATAAAACGCCACCTAGCCCCAAAGCAGCAGCGCTTTCAGCCAAAAGCTGATCGCCTCAACGATGGAATTTTCAGCGCTGCATCAACCGCCGCGAGACATAGCTTGCGACGTCCACGATCGCGACCAGAATGATCATCGCGATCAGTACCGAGCTGGTTTCGCCCATCTGAAACAGCCCCAGATGAAACGCCAGCATCTGCCCAAGCCCGCCCGCGCCCACGACGCCCAGCACAGCCGCAGCGCGAATGTTGTTTTCCCAGCGATAGAGCGTGTAGCTCATGAGCTGAGGCAAGACCTGCGGCAGCGTGGCGTAGAGAAAAATGCGGCCTTCGCCAACGCCGCGAGCCCGCAGCGCAAAGGCAGCGCCCTGCGGCGCATTTTCTATGGCTTCAGCGAACAGTCGCCCAAGCACGCCGGAGGTGTGAAACGCGAGTGCCAGCGTACCCGCAAATGGGCCGAGCCCCGCCGCGATGAGCAGCAACGAGGCCCACACCAGCTCAGGCAACGAACGCAGCGCGTTTAAAAGGAGCCGCGTAACGCCTCGCCAGCGCGCCGGGTCACCGGCATATGCCTTGCTGGCAGGCAACGCCAGCAGCAGCCCTATAAACGCGGCAATCAGAGTGCCCAGCCCTGACATCGCCAGCGTTTCGAACGCCGCAATCATCAATTTGCGCAAAAAAGCAGCGTCGAAATTCGGATGCAGCAGTTCGGCGCAGAATTTCGCCATTCTCTGCGACGATTCAACCGAGATGATTTTCGCGTATTGCAGATCGAGCGACCAGAAGCTCGCCACCGTCAAACTAAGCAAGCCAAATACAAACCAGCACGCCTTGCAGCGCGCATCGAACAAGGGCGGCGGCAGGCGGAATGATTCGTTAGCGGCAGTTCGGCTGGGAGTACTCATGCGAGCGCCCGCCGCAGCCACGCGCTCACATAATCTGCCAGCCACACCAGCGCCATGAATACGATCAGCATGGCGGAGACCTCCGAGCCGTTGAACATCTTCATCGACACCTCCATTTGCTGGCCGATTCCGCCGGCGCCGACAAAGCCGAGCACCGCCGACGAACGGATCGCGCATTCCCAGCGATAAACCGTGTAGCTCGTGAGCTCAGCCGCGTTTTGCGGCAGCAAGCCGTAGAAAAAACTTTGTAATCGACCGGCGCCGTTTTGCAGCAGCGCCTTGGTGGCATGGTTGTCGCCGCTTTCCAGAATTTCGGCGTAGACCTTGCCGAGCATGCCGCCGTAAGTCAGCGCGATAGCAAGCACGCCCGCCGTTGGCCCCAGGCCAACCACGCGCACAAACACCAGTGCCCAGATCAGCTCTGGAATACTGCGCAACACGATCATCACGGCACGCGCGGTGAAGCGAACTACCGCAGGCAGCGCATTCATACGCCCCGTGAGCCCCGAAATCGACAACACCCGAACCGAGATCAACGCGAGCGGCACCGCTAAAACAAACGCCAGCGCGATGCCCGACGTTGCAATCGCCACGGTGCGCCAGGTTTCGCGCAGCAACATGGCGAGGAATTCGCTGTCCGTTTTCGGCGGAAAAAAGCCCGCCAGAAAGCGCGTCGTGTATTTCAGCGACGAAGGCTCAAAAATGACCCACGGCGTGAACTCGGTTAGCTGAAGCATCGGCCACGACAGCACCAGCGCCGCGATCATCCAGAACACGCGTCCTAACCACGCCGGGTCACGCCGTTGTGGTGGTAGCAGTGGCTGGGTAGCGGTAGCGCTCACGCTGAAGCTCTTACCGGCAATGCATGACGGCAGGCGACGGTGCAGCCGTCGAGGCGGGCAGTTCCTCAGGCTCAGGCGCAGCGCCGGTCAATTCGTCTAACTTGTTGGCGTACAACGCACGCAAAATCTCCGGCGTGACCGCGCTTGCTGCCAGATCAAACGCCATCACGCCATCGCGCAAACCGATGATGCGCGGAAAGTGTTTGAGTGCAGTGGCTACCTGATGCAGTGTGCAGACAAACGTCGCGCCGCGTTCGCTTGCAGCGGTGACGAGTGCAGCAATCGCCTCTTCCGCACGCGTTGGATCGAGCGCCGAGAGTGGCTCATCGATCAAAAACAACGACGCCTTCGATACCAGCGCGCGCGCCAGCGCTACGCGCTGCCGCTCGCCGCCCGAGAGTCGATCCACGCGCTCAAACAGCTTGTCGGACAAATCAAACTGGCCGAGCGCCTGTTCGGCTACCGCTATCCCCGTCGGATAGAACAGACTCTTCAGGCTGGCCATCACGCTCTCGTGCGGCAAGCGCCCTGCGAGCACCGAGGTGATGACGCGCTGACGCGGGGGCAACGGCGGCACTTGCGACGCCAGAAACAGTTCGCCGCGGCGAAGTTGCAGCTCGCGCGTCGACAAAGTCCACGGATCAACGCCGTTTAGTTTCAAGACGCCTTCGCTCGGTCGCAGCGCACAGGCGATCAGGTGCAACAGCGTTGTTTTGCCGGAACCTGAAGGACCGATAACAGCTACCTGCTCGCCCTCGGCAACGCTTAAGCTGAGCCTGCGAACGGCAGGCGCAGCGTCGATCTTGCTCGCCGGATGACGAGCGGAACAATCGTTGAGATCAACACGCATAAAACGGTTCGCTTGGCCGGAAACTCTTTTAACAGTCAAGCGCTGCGACCAGCGGCCTCAGGTGAACCGATGGGCTCGCCTGCGAACCGAAACTCATCGTCTTGCCTCCCAGGTCGGCGCGTAAATTGATCGGCGGCTCGGTGGTGATGAATACCGAGCGGAATTTCTCGGCCTGTTCGCGCTGCACAGAGGTGAAGCTGCCGAACCAGGCGCTATCCGGCGGTTGGTTGTTCAACGCCGCAGCTCTGCGCTGTAACTCGGTCGCAGACTCACCGGCAGTTGCGATGAACTTGAAGGTTTGCGCAGAAACACTGTCCGCAGCACCCAGCAATAGACTGGCGGTAAGAGCAGCCACCAGTGCGCTAAGCGACAAAAAAATCGACATGAGTACAGCCTAAAACGTTGCGAAAAACAAGAAAAGGTGTCGATTTGCGGAGAAGTTGGCGAACGCGAGATTGTCACGTTAGCAGTACAGCGGACTATCCGCTCTAGTCGTTTACCGTTGACGAAACCTTACGGAAGTTTCCATCAATCCCGTTCAATCCCAACGAAAGTATAGGGCACGGCTGCGCCGTGAGGTGTCCAGCAAAAAAGCCGCGCCAAATCACAAATCGCATGCATAGCGAGCCAGCATTTGCTCGCGGATTTCCGGCAGCGCTGGTGTAGCGGTTTGGTCGGCAAGCATTTCGCCCACGCTCGGCAGCACCGAGCGATCAACCTGATGCTCTGAATTCCATAACTTCGAGCGCATCAAAGCCTTGGCGCAACGCAGATATGCATCCACCACCGCCACCTCAATGGCAAGGCGAATACGGGCATCAGCGGCAAAGGGCAACAGAGTCGCCTGATCGGCTGCCAGCCGCGCCTGACCGTTCACCCGCAAGGTTTCATCCACGCCGGGAATCATGAAAAGCAACCCGATTTTTCCGGTCTCAGCCAGATTTGACAGCGAGTCCAGCCGATTGTTTCCCGGCGAATCGGGAATCAGCAAAGTGTGTTCGTCCACCACATGCACAAACCCCGGCGCACCACCGCGCGGCGACGCATCAGGATCGCCTTGCGCGTTCGCGCTCGCCAATACGACAAACGGCGACAGCGCGATGAACCGCTTGCAATGCGCGTCCAGATGGTCGATCTGCTTGGCAACCGAGCGGCCTTTCGCGGCAGCATAAATACGGCGCAATGCGCTCGGGGAGTCGATTGAGTCAGTCATTTGTTTGCGGGTTGTGTGAACAGTTCGAGTTAATGTTGAGACACGCCCCGCACCAAACAGCCAACAAAAAAGCCACCGCAATGGGTGGCTTGATTCGTACGGCGGTAGTGGCGGAGAGGGGGGGATTCGAACCCCCGTTACCTTGCGGTAAGCCTGATTTCGAGTCAGGTACATTCAACCACTCTGCCACCTCTCCGACCCCATAATTCTAGCGTAGCCGTCGACTCCGGACGGCACCCGCAGGAACTAGCCCTTCGCGGGCGTCGGTTTAGCGTTGGTTGCACCCGAGCCAGCCTTGGCCGGTCCTTTGCTCGCAGTATCTTGTGTTTTCGGCGCGACGGATTGTTTCTGGCCGTGCGATTCCGATGAAGACGGCTGTACTGCGACTACCGGCGGCGTAGGCGGAACCCAAGTTGCAGGAGGGACTGTTTTACCCGCAGCTTTCATTTCCTTGAAATAGCGATCAGCGGCCTTGTCCTGGTAGCGCAACTCATCAGCAGCGGCTTTCTTGGCAGTTTCGGCGGCTTTCGCTTTGGTTTCTTCAGCTTTGGCCTTCTGCTCGTCGTTCATTGGGGCAGGTGGCGGCAGCTTGGCAATTGCCAATGCCGTGATCGTGCTGCCGAGCGCCAGAACTACCCAGTGATTTAATTTCATCAGTCGTTTCCTCCAACAGCTAACGGTTGTTGAGCGCCGCCGTTACTGCCACTGGCAGTACGGTTCGACGGTACTTTTCCCGACTTGACGTCGTCGTACCAAATCTCGTGGTGTTCTTTCGCCCAAGCTTCGTCGACAACGCCGGTTTTCATCGCGTCCAGCGCGCCCGCCATGCCCAGCGTGCCCATGTAGATGTGGCCGAGTGCTCCGAGCATGAACAGCACTGACCCCCCGAGGTGAACAAGATTCGCCAGTTGCATCGTCGCCCGCGTCTGCTCAAAGTTCGGGAAGTTGAGCACCATGCCCGACACGCCAACTACGAGTCCCAGCAGCATCAAACCGCCCCAGAACCAGAGTTTTTCACCCGCGTTAAATTTTTCGCTGGGCACATGCTTTCCGCTGATCAATCCGCCAAAGCTCGCGAGCCACTTGAAGTCCACCGCTTTCGGCAGGTTGTCGCGCACAAAAATGCAAAACGTGATGATGCAGCTAATGATGAAGAGCGGCCCCAAAAAGTTGTGCAAGTTCTTCGCAATGACGGCGAGCCAGGAAAACAGCGTGAAGCCAATCACCGGGATAAGAAGCGTCTTTCCGAACGCGAGAATGAGCCCGGAAATCGCCAGTACCGAGAACGATAGGGCGGTCGACCAATGTGCCATGCGCTCCAGCAATGTAAAGCGCTCGACCAGGCGACCGGTAGGGGCTTCATGCAACTGAATCGTCCCCTTCCATGCGTAGAAACCTCCGATCAGCAACATCATCGCCACCAGCGCCCAACCACCGATGATCGAGAACGTGCCGTTGCGCAGTGCGCGCCAGTTTTGTCCGCCGTCCTGAATCAGGACGCCCGCTTCTGGCGCGGTATTGCTCGTATAACCCTCAACGGCACCGCGCGCCTCTTTCCAGAAGGGAGCGTTGTTGTACGGCTGAGTGACGACACGCTGCTGCTGCTGCTTGATCAACTCGTCTTTTGGTAACGCGGGGCCACTGCTTTGCTGTGCGCTGACGGCGCAAGCCAGCAGCAGCGCGCTCAAACACGCAATCAGGTGTTTCATGGTCTGCTCCTTACGACGTTACGCATGGGGATTTGAGCGTTCAATTAGTTGACGCGCTTGTACTCGTTCTGATGGTCAGCCCGCGCTCTGAGCTGAAGCTGCCACGCGTTCTTGTCATTCTTGAACAGGTCATTGTTATATGGCTTGTCGCCCTCTTTTGCTGCCGACTGACCCGGTTTTGCCGCGATGGTTTGCGGCTGTTCGCCGCAGGCCGAGAGGAGCATTGCCGAACCCAAACATGCGAAAACTGCTATGCCCGTCCTCATGATTTTTGCGCAGCCGGTTGAGCCACAGCGGGTGCAGTGGGCAATGCTGCTCCGGCCGGCTTCGTATCGGGACGACCGTACGCCGTTGCGTGCCCCCACAAGTCGCCACCACGACCCCGACGCATCACGCGTTCACGGTAGATGTCCGAAAGCACGTCGCCATCACCGGCAAGTAGCGCCTTGGTTGAGCACATTTCAGCACACGCCGGGAGCTTGCCTTCGGACAGGCGATTGCGTCCGTACTTTTCGATCTCGGCTTTTGAGTTGTCTTTCTCTGGGCCTCCAGCGCAGAACGTGCACTTGTCCATCTTGCCGCGAAGACCGAACGCGCCAGCCTGCGGGAATTGAGGTGCGCCGAATGGACATGCGTAGAAACAGTAGCCGCAGCCGATACACAAATCCTTGTCGTGCAGCACAACTCCATCTTCAGTCTTATAGAAGCAGTTGACCGGGCAAACGGCCTGACACGGTGCGTCTGAGCAGTGCATGCACGCAACCGAAATGGAGCGTTCCGCGCCGACGATACCGTCGTTCAGAGTGACCACGCGGCGACGATTTACGCCCCACGGAACGTCATGCTCGTTTTTGCAGGCGGTGACGCAACCGTTGCATTCGATGCAACGCTCGGCATCGCAAATAAATTTCATTCTTGCCATGTTGTTCTCCTTGTGCTTACGCCGCGTCGAATCGGGTGACCTGACAGACCGTGGTCTTGGTCTCTTGCATCATCGTCACTGAGTCGTAACCGTAAGTGGTGGCGGTGTTGACCGCTTCGCCACGCACGATAGGGGCGGCACCGTCTGGATACTTTTCCAGCATGTCTTTGCCCTGCCACCAACCCGAGAAGTGAAACGGAATGAACGTGACGCCGGGGCCAACGCGCTCCGTAACCATTGCTTTCACTTTAATCTGCGAACCCGTCGCCGATTTGACCCACACGTATTCATTGTTACGAACGCCGCGATCATTGGCGTCCTTAGTGTTGATCTCGATGAAATTCTCCTGCTGCAATTCCGCAAGCCACGGATTGGAGCGAGTCTCCTCTCCGCCGCCTTCATATTCGACCAGCCGCCCAGAGGTAAGTATCAGAGGGAACTTCTCGTAAACCTTATCGGCAATGGCCTTGTCCTGCACCGACTTGAACAGGGTCTTGACGCGCCAGAAAGCACCGCCTTTGTCAGCGTGAGTTGGGTATTTCTTGGTTAGCTCGGCGTTCGTGCCATACAAGGGCTCACGGTGCTGCGGAATCGCGTCCGGGAAGTTCCACACAACGGCGCGCGCCTTGGCATTTCCAAATGGATGGCAACCGTGGTTCTTCATTGCCACGCGCTGAATGCCGCCGGAAAGATCGGTCTTCCAGTTTTTCCCCTCGGCTTTCTTCTTTTCTTCGTCTGTCAGCTCATCCCACCAGCCCAGCTTCTTAAGCAAGACGTGATCAAATTCCGGATACCCAGTGGTCAGATCGCAACCCTTTGAATGCGAGCCATCCTCGGCAAGTAGCGATACGCCGTCGCGCTCAACCCCGAAGTTCGCGCGGAAATTGCCACCGCCCTCCATGACATGCTTTGAGGTGTCGTACAGGTTCGGCGACCCCGGATGCTTCAGCTCAGGCGTGCCGTAGCATGGCCACGGCAGACCGAAGTAATCGCCATTGCATGGCCCGCCATTTGCCTTGAGCGTTTTCGGATCGAACGTGTTCATGTGCTTCATGTGAAGCTTCAAACGCTCTGGCGATTGGCCAGTGTAGCCAATGGTCCAGGTGCCCTTGTTGATTTCGCGGAGCATGTCCTCCGGTTCTGGCTCTTCCCACTTTTTCTCGCCATCAGGCCGCACGATTTTGCAGTTCTTGACGAACTCTTTGTCGAAGCCGAATTTCTTGGCAAAGGCGTACATGATCGCGTGATCGGTCTGCGATTCAAACAGGGGGCTGATGACGCGCTCACGCCACTGAAGCGAACGGTTTGACGCCGTAGCGGAGCCACTGGTTTCAAACTGGGTACAGGCAGGCAAAAGGTACACGCCCTCTTTGCGGTCCGGCATAGCGGCCGAGGCCGTCGGATACGGGTCGATGATGACCATCGTGTCGACCTTCTCCATTGCTTTTTTCATCTCCGGGCCGCGTGTTTGCGAGTTCGGCGCATGGCCCCAGAACACGATGGCTTTGAGGTTTGAATCCTGATCGATGGTCTCATTCGGGTCGAGCACGCCGTCGATCCAGCGAGAGACCGTCATACCGGGTTTTTCCATCATGGCTTGCGAAGCAAACTGCTTCTTGAGCCATTCATAGTCCACCCCCCAAACGGTGGACCAATGCTTCCACGCACCCGTTGCGATGCCGTAGTAACCTGGTAGTGAGTCTGGGTTAGGGCCAACATCAGTCGCGCCCTGCACGTTGTCATGTCCACGGAAGATATTGGCCCCGCCACCCGAAACACCGATGTTGCCAAGTGCCAACTGCACGATGCAACTTGCACGCACCATGGCATTGCCAATCGTGTGCTGGGTTTGTCCCATGCACCAGACGATGGTGGATGGCTTGTTCAGCGCGAACATTTTGGTGATTTCCAGCATGCGTGCTTCGGGGACGCCGCAAGCCTCTTCGACCTTGTCAGGCGTCCACTTCGTCATCACCTCTTCTTTGATCTTGTCCATACCGTGGACACGATCATTGATGTACTTCTTGTCTTCCCAGCCGTTCTTGAAAATGTGGTGCAACATGCCGAACAGAAACGGAATGTCCGCGCCAGCGCGAAGGCGCACGAACTCGTCGGCGCGGGCAGCGGTGCGGGTGTATCGCGGGTCGACAACGATCAGCTTGGCACCGGTTTCTTTAGCGTGCAGCATGTGCAGCATTGACACCGGATGCGCCTCGGCCGCATTCGAGCCAATATACAGCGCACACTTGGTGTTCTGCATGTCGTTGTACGAATTGGTCATCGCGCCGTAGCCCCACGTGTTGGCTACACCGGCGACGGTCGTTGAGTGGCAAATACGCGCCTGATGGTCGCAGTTGTTGGAGCCGAACATGCTCACAAACTTCCGGAACATGTAGGCCTGTTCGTTGTTGTGCTTCGACGAGCCAACCCAGAACACGCTGTCAGGGCCGGCATCTTTGCGCAACGCGAGCAACTTGTCACCGACCTCGTTCATCGCCGTTTCCCAGCTGATCCGAACGTACTTGCCGTTCACCAGTTTCATCGGATATTTCAGGCGGTGCTCGCCGTGGCCGTGCTCACGAATGGCGGCACCCTTGGCGCAGTGTGCACCGAGGTTGATCGGCGAATCAAATACCGGCTCTTGCCGCGTCCAGACGCCATTTTCGACAATGGCATCAACAGCGCAGCCAACGGAACAGTGCGTGCAAACGGTGCGTTTGACTTCCGCCTTTCCGCCGCCTTCCGCTGGCGCCGCTGCTTCGACTTTTCCGACAAATCCGAGCGGCAATTGGCTAGCGAACGCGCCAGCACCCAAGCCTAGGCCCGAGCGTTTTAGAAACGAGCGGCGGTCCAGTGTGTTTGAAGGCATCGCTCCACCAAACCGGCGCATTGACGAAGGTTCGGACAGGCGCGTGCCATCGACATCGTGAGATTTTCTTACCAGCATGAGGTTCTCCGGGAAATTTGGGCGAGGACGCTAAACGCGAGCCAGGTCGTAATAAGTGCGGACGTGTTCGGTGTCCTGGTAGCCAGCGCCTTCGGGCACCACCTTCCTGGCCACAGCCGGAACCGCGTGCTTGACCGCAGGCACCACGGCAACGGCGACCACGCCTGCCGCCCCCACACTGCCAGCGAGCAAAAAGCCCCGACGTTTCATATCTGCGCCGGATTTGTTGCTACTCATAAACGCACTCCTTGATACAACTTGTTTGAGCCTCACACATCGATGGCAAACCCTTCACGTTCAACCAGCAGGAAGCTACCCGTGAATTGTGCTACCACGCCATAGAAATTAGCAAGCGAAGATTTCGTTATCGCACTGCAACAAAGCTCGAACCACCCCGCGATGTGCGATTCGAAAAAATGCTTTTGTGTCGCCAAACCCGCAGGCGCAATGCCATCAGCCCCAACAATCAACAGACGCATGACCTCAAGGAGCGCGGCCAGGTGATCCTCGACGACCGTTTGCGATTCGAGACGGGCAAACCCTAGTGTGGCAAGCGTGCCACGCACTTCGGCCAGCGGCGTCTCCATCATGAAGCCCGTCAGGTGATGCGACGCGTGCAAATTGACCGGCGCTTTACCGACGCCGATGAACAGCGCATCGAATTCTTCTCGCGCTGCATCGGCATCCATCACCGAGGATGCGGCAACCAATTTTGACCAGGCAAGCGAAAGGGGCTCGCCAGTGTCTTCGCTGGGTAGGGGTGGTGAACCGGCGATGGCTTGCAATAGCGCTTGATCCGGCGCGTCAGCGAAAAGGCGCGAAATCAGCGCGTAGAAATTAGCACGGCCGTGGTCTTCGGGAGACACGTATGCGCCCAATTTGAGCGGTGCCACCGTGCCGCTCATTTCGCGAGATTCCGAATATCCAGTGGCTTTTCCTCTGAGTACAAATCCACCACGCGGCAGTCCGCACACATCTTGATTCGGTTGCGCGATTGTTCGTCCGGGAACATGCTGTGCGTGGCCAGTTTATTGAACATGTTTTCAATCATCTTTCTGGCGCCCAGCGGCTTGCCGCATCGCAGGCAGCCAAGAATTTCCGCCTCATTCAATACGCGTGGTTTCTTTGCTTCCGGCGTCAAATTCAAACGCGGAACCAGCGTGATTGCCTGCTCCGGGCATGTCTTTTCACACAGACCGCACTGCACGCATTTGGTCTCGATGAAACGCAATTGTGGCAGTTCAGGATTGTCGGCAAGCGCGCCTTCCGGACAGCTACCTACGCACGCGAGACACATCGTGCACTTGTCGGCGTTGACGACAATCTCGCCAAACGGCGAACCTACATCTAAGGCAATGACAGACTTGGGTGTCGGAGCATGTTCTAGCAAATGAGCGAACACCGCATCAAGGGTTCCGCGCTTATCGTTAGCCAGATTGAACGTCGCGGGCACACGAACGCCCAATCCGCGCGTGGCGGCCCAGTCCGGGAAAGCGAGCTCGCGTTCATCGATGACGCGAACCCGCGCATCCTGATAACCCAGCGCCATGAGTACCTGATTGGCAATGTCCGCCTGTGCCCGCAAAGCAATGCCATAGTCTGGCGCAATGGCTCGGGTTATGAGCACCGAAACCTCGGTCGCACCGTAGGCCATCGCGCCGAGCCACACGTCCAGGCCCGCTGCGGCGGGATGATGCAGCGAAACTGGAATGTAGCGCGCTGGCAGCCCGTCGCCGCGTCGCGCGAGATCTGCAATCGCGGCCACGCCCTCTCCTTCATCATGCAGCAACAGCGCCGAATCGCGGCCACCTGCAGCGTGAAAAGTTTTCAGCAATGTTTTGATCCGGTTGCCGAGATCGGCCACTCGCGGCACCACATAGGTCAACGCACCCGATGGGCAGACAGTTGTGCATGCACCGCAGCCCATGCAGAGTTGCGGTGTCACTTCTATCTGATCACCCTTGGGTGCTATCGCTTTTGTCGAACACACATCAATGCACTGCGTGCAGCCCGTCTTTTTGTTGCGACCATGTGCGCAGATATTGGCACGATAGTTGAAGAATTTAGGCTTCTCGAATTCACCGATGAGTGTCGCGACTTCAGCGATCGTTTTCACCCGCGAAATGGCATCGGTGCCGGGTGCGAAGTAACCTTGCGGTGGCTGGTGCTGGGTGAACAGCTTCGCCTCGCCGAGATTGATCACTACATCGAAATCACCTCCACGCGTGACGTCAGTGCGAGCGAAGTCAATCGCCTTCACATCTCCGCAAACGACCATGCAATCACGATGCGATTTGCAGGCATCGAGATTGACCTGATAGCTCAGATCAATCGCAGCTTCGGGACAGGCGCGCACGCAGGCGTTGCAGCGCGTGCAAACGTCGAGATCGATGGGATTTGCTTGCTGCCAGCTCGCTTTAAACGCACCCAGCCAGCCAGTTGTTTTAACGTTTGTGCCGCTCAACACCGGGTAGTCTCGCGTCGTCGGAAGCTCTCCGCTGCGGTCTGTCGCGAGCACATTCACCGACACCGCGCCCTTCAGCGCGTCCGCGATTTCCAGCGCGTCGCGCATTGGGCCGATGATGAGCGTTTGACCGCTGCTTTTGTACGTTACCTGTGTGGTCGGCGCGGCGTCCGGGAGCATCGCCTCAGCGATCAGCGCTGCAAGTTTCGGCGTGGCGAACGACGATTCTTTTGACCAACCCGCCTTCTCGCGAATATTGAAAAAACGAACGGTTGAGACTTTTTGCGAATCACCCGCGACCTCGCCTAGTAATCGCGCTTCCTGCGTGCAGGCGACCAAAGCGTCACCATCAATCGCATCACCAAAACGGGCAAGTTCGTGCTGACACATTGCGTCGAAACTTTGCACACTTGCGGCGCCAGCGGCGGCCGCCGCTTGTGCAAACGCCGCTGCGTCAAAGGGCATCGTGCGGTTGCACGAACATAAATTTACTTGGCGGGGCATTCTGTTTTTTCTGCGTCGGGTGGCGGTGTGTCAACGATGGCGGGGGCGTCGATGTAGGCGAAGTCGCCTACGCGTTTGTTGTGGCGGGGGTGTTGGGCGGGAGTGGCGTTGGCGGAGGCGGGGGTGTCAGATCGAGCGGCAGCATTAAGCTCCCCCTCCCCTCGTGGAAGAGAGTTGGGGAGAGGGGGTGGCAGCCGGGACGAGTCAATGACCGCGCTCATTTCACCGTCCCCCTCTCCCCCCGCCCCTCCCCCAGCGGGGGGGAGGGGAGTCGTCGCATCGTCGCGCAAAACCTCGTGCGATTGCGCCTCTTGCCGTGCCGCCAAAATCGGCTTCCCCTCCTCGCTCTCCACATCCACCGCATACCCGCCCGGTGTCACCACCTGCTGCGTCGGATTCATGATGGTCTTCCATGACGACAACGTTGCCATCACTTCGGGGGTAATCGGCTCAAACACGGTGTAGTCGTCAATGTAGGTATCCAGCCCATCCATCACATTGAAATGCGGCGCTTTGAACAACGCTTTCAACGCCTGCTGTCTTAGCGCTTGCGGCACTTTGGCCTGCATAAACGGTGTGAAATCTTCAACGAGCGAAATCGAAGATAACTGAGGCAAGTTGAGTTCAGCCGTGCTTGCTACTTCCGGAGCGGACGGCGGCAACGCTGAGGTGCCTTCGACCTCAGGCGCTGCCGAAAGCTCGGACGAAGGCGCGACCGCTGCCTCACCCCCACGCCGCTTCAATCGCGACCACCGGGAAAGCGACAAGCCTTCAGCAGGCTGCACCGGTTTCACGTCAACCATGACCCGCTCCTGCGCCCGGTTCACGCCGAAACGCACCATCCTTGAACGGATCGTTGCGCTTCACTTTCTTTTTTGGCTCGGGCTTGTAGTGGGCACTGGTGTAGGCCAGCAAAGACGATTTGAGATCGTCCGGCATCGGCACGTTGTCAACGTGATCGCCCGCGTCAAGCATGCGCCCGGCCTCGTTGTACGACACAGTTACCACCGCAGGACGCGGCACGACATCGCCCTCTTCCAGCCGCCACATCACAAATATGCACGGCAGCGGCGAATTGAGATTGAGCCAATACCCCTCACCTTCCGAAGAATGAAGCTCGATTCGTTCACCGTCATAGCGCCACTGCGCTTCGTCGCCGACCAGGCAATCAACGGGGCCAACGCGCTCAATCGGCTGGTCGTCAGCCACCCAAACACTCGCCGTATCCCACTCAAAGTCAACCCAGCGGCTGCTGACAGGACGTTTGCGGAAATTCACGCTGGCCGTCCACGCGGCCACAAGCCGTGTGGGGGTATTGACAGCAACAGCATCTGGACTAAGACTCAAATTCGCACTCACCCAGTGAATCTAGCAGAATGGCAGTCTTCGATCATTAGTAGCAACGATTAGAAATTAGCGATGGGTGAGACTTCCACAATCGACGCGCGCCCTCCCGGAAAGGTAATTCCGCTGTTCGACGCGCGCTCACCGGGCGCGCCGCTGCCCTTGTCGCTTGCCGCGTTGAACGAGGTGCGTGCGTTCGCCACGCTGACCGACCCGCGCCAGCGTCGCCTGCACGACCTGCGCATCTCAGTCACCGACAAGTGCAATTTTCGCTGCACATATTGCATGCCAAAAGACGTGTTCGGTCCGGGCTATAAATTTTTGCCGCATGACGCACTGCTCACGTTTGAGGAGATCACCCGTTTCTCGAAAATCGCTGCGGAACTGGGCGTTGAGAAGTTGCGCCTGACCGGTGGCGAGCCAACGCTACGGCGCAATCTGCCGACGCTGATTGAGATGCTGTCGCAGATTCGCACGCCTTCGGGCAAGGCGCTTGACCTCACGCTCACTACCAACGGATCAACGCTAGTCAGACAGGCGAAAGCCTTGAAAGACGCGGGCTTGCAGCGCATCACAGTGTCGCTCGACTCGATGAACGACGCCGTGTTTCGCGCGATGAATGACGTGGATTTTCCGGTCGCCGATGTGCTCAAAGGCATTGACGCCGCGCTCGCTGCGGGCCTCGCGCCCGTCAAAATAAACATGGTCGTCAAGCGCGGTGTCAACGATCACACGGTGGTCGATATGGCGCGCCATTTCAAGGGCACCAGCGTCATCGTGCGATTCATCGAATTCATGGACGTCGGCTCGACCAACGGCTGGCGCATGGATGACGTAATGGCGAGCCGTGACATCGTCGCCGCGATTCACGCCGAGCATCCGCTGGTGGCGGTGGACGCGCTCTACGCAGGCGAAGTCGCCGAGCGCTGGCGCTACGCCGACGGCAGCGGAGAAATCGGCGTCATCTCCAGCGTCACGGAAGCCTTTTGCAACACCTGCACCCGTGCCCGCCTCTCGACCGACGGCAAGATATACACCTGCCTGTTCGCCGATCACGGCGTCGATTTCCGCTCGCTTCTGCGTGATGAATCTAGCGACGACGATATCGCCGCGCTGCTCGCCGGTTTGTGGCAAGTGCGCACGGATCGCTATAGCGAAATCCGCACGGCAGAAACAGCGAAACTGCGCAAGGTCGAGATGAGCTACATCGGCGGCTGAGCGCGATGCCCTTGTAGGAGCGGCTTGCCGTGACCGACGATGATTTGTGCAAGGTCGGTCGCGGGGAGACGCTCCTACAAAAACCACACAGCTTTTCTCTACAACGTTGATTCTATTGGGGCTAAACGCAAGAAACGGCTTAAGTCGCTATTAACATTTTTTTTCGTCTAGCCCCGGTGAAATGGGCGTTTCAAGCGAAAGTTAAAAGGCAAGTGGTCGCTCGATGAAACTTATTTTTTTGATATTCGAGCCGGTTAGCGTGAACCCACGCAACATGGAGGAAAATAGGCGTATCCCCTCTCGATTTGCAAAGTAAAAAAAGCCAAAAATGACCACATCCGCCGCCTACCCGAACGTTCAACTCCTCATCAACAACGAGTGGCGCGAAGCCCGTGGCGGCGCGACTTTGCCGGTACACAATCCCGCCGACGGCAGCCTGGTCGGAACCGTCGCCAAGGCCACGATTGCTGATCTTGACGAAGCGCTAGCCGCTGCCGCCAAAGGGTTTGCTGTCTGGAAAAACACGCCTGCCATTGAGCGCTCGAAGATCATGCGCGCCGCTGCCCAATTGCTGCGCGAGCGCACCGATGCAATCGCACATCTGATGACGCTTGAGCAGGGCAAACCATTGGCCGAAGCCAAGGTTGAAATCGGCATGTCGGTGGACATCATCGAGTGGTTCGCCGAAGAAGGCCGCCGCGTGTACGGTCGCATCGTGTCGCCGCGTTCGATGGCACAGCAGCAGATGGTGCTCAAGGAGCCGGTCGGCCCGGTCGCCGCGTTCACGCCGTGGAATTTCCCGATCAATCAGGTCGTGAGGAAGCTCTGCGGCGCGCTCGCCACCGGCTGCTCGATGATCGTCAAGGCGGCGGAAGAAACGCCCGCCTCGCCCGCTGAACTGATTCGCGTGTTCGTCGATGCTGGCCTGCCCGCAGGCGTGGTCGGCGTCGG
>JBBRVM010000012.1:0-18131 GCA_038246865.1 Burkholderiales bacterium | reverse complement strand
TCTTGTCGAAAACTTCTTCTGCAAACTCAAAGAGTTCAAACGCATCGCCATGCGCGCCTGCAAAACCGATCAGAGCTTCGAGGCTATGATCTATCTTTGCTCGGCAATCATCCACACACGTTGAATCTCAACAGGCCCTAGAGCAAGGCGTCGACCAATTGTCGCGATTGCCGTCGTTTGCTCCAACCATTGACATCGAACCGGGCGAACTTCCGGGAACCAGCAATCTGGTGGTGTTGCGAGAACGCGGTCTACCCAATATTCGGCCATCTGTCCTGCTAAATAATGATGGCCAGTTGTCCACCGGTCGCTTGCAGGGAAACTTTGGTCTGGATGTCGATAATGCGCTCGGCGTTGGCGATTTTTGGTCAGCTTATTTCACTCGCGCGATAGAAAACGGCCAGTTTCGCGGAAGCGAGGGCTACGGCGGCTTTGTATCGCTGCCTTATGGATATTGGACCGCGTCTGCCAATGTCGGGCGCTTTACCTATGAAAGCGTTTTGAACGCGAATGGTCAGCAATTTCTGAATGACGGAGAGAGCTCGAACGCCTCGTTCACGTTGGACCGATTGCTATATCGGGATGCGCGCACAAAAATTGGTGTAGCCGGTTCGCTTGCGCTGATCGATACAGAAAACCGTATCCAAGGCATCCGCCTTGCAACCAGCTCATATCGCTTGGCTACCGGCTCGGTTGACGCGCGAATACAGTATCGCACTGCAAATGGGCTGCTGACCGGCGGCATCGGCGTCACGACTGGTCTCGATATACTGGGGGCGCAATCTGCTGACACCGGCCCTGATGGGCCCGGCCTCGCCTTCACCGTGATTGATGCCAATGTCGGATACCGCCAGCCCGTAAAGGTTGCGAACATAAATACAAATTACTCCATATTTATTCGTGGTCAATCCGCTCTCGGTCCGGTGTTTGCAGCCAATCGTTTTAACCTCGGTGGTAGCTCTACGGTACGCGGTTTTCGCGATGACGGCCTGAGCGGTCGCAGCGGAATTGCACTGCGCCAACAGCTCGATTTTCCGCTGCTTGAGACCTTCCCTTCCAATCCCAAATGGCGAGGCGGCCTCTCTGGCTTTGTCGGTTATGATGCAGGCGGTATTTTCAGCCGCGGCGCCGACGCTTTTGAGCGCGGCTTTCTCCATTCCGCCGTACTAGGCGCGCGCTATGCGAGCCAATGGCTAAATCTTGAAATTCTGGCGGCACGTCCTCTTGATGCGCCATCCTTTGTTCTGAGAAGAGATATTGAATTTGCATTCACAGCACGCATAGGTATTTAACGGGGCGTTGATGGTTATGAAATTGCTGCGATCGACAACCGCCTTGGCCATGGTGTTGTGCATCACCGAAGGGCTGTCCGCCCAGCAGGCTCCGCGCATTTCTCAGGAATCGCCGGTGCTGCCGGCGGACCGGCAGACGACGTTGGACGTCACCCCAGCTGGAACTCCAATTGTCAACATCGCTACCCCTGACGCAAGGGGCACTTCCCATAACCGTTTCAACAGGTTTAATGTTGGCGAAGAAGGGCTTATCGTTAACAATAGCCGGGTAGTCGGCCCATCGGTTTTGGGTGGACAAATTCTTGCCAACCCCAACCTGCGCAGCAGTGCAAGCGCCAACCTAATCCTTAATGAAGTTACCAGTTCCAATCGCTCCGACCTGAATGGCCCGATTGAAATTTTCGGCCCCTCGGCCGCTTTTATTCTGGCGAACGAGGCCGGCATAACCTGCAATGGCTGCGGGTTCATCAATATCGGGCGGGTGGTGCTGTCCACCGGTAGAATAACCTTCGGTCAGGACGGAGCGTTCACCGGATTCAACGTTTCGGGCGGCGATGTGCAGATTGCTGGCGATGGGCTTTTTGGCGGAAATGTCGACTTCTTTGATATTGTCACTGCCTCAGCCAGCGTGAATGCTGACTTGTTTGCAGGCGATCTTGTCATTGCTGGCGGCGAAGGGGAGTATAATTACGCCGAGCGCAACATTTTGGTCACTGCGCCTGGCTCAACTATTGCCAGAGAACCGCGTGTAGTTATCGATTCGAGTTTGCTGGGCGGAATGTATGCCAATCGCATTCGGTTGATTGGGACCGGCGCAGGTGTTGGTATCAACCTGCAAGGAACTGTGACCGCGCTCGATGGGCCGCTTGAAATCACGAGCAGCGGGACAATCGCGCTTCGAAGCGCCGTGGGTGCCGGCGATGTAACCTTGCGGTCAACCGCCGGCGATGTTCGGGTTGATGATCGTTTGTATGGCGCTGGCAACCTAGCCATTACAGCCGGTGGCAGTGTCCTTCAATCGGGCGATTTTGTCGGGGCTGGCGGCGACATCAGTGTTGTCGCCGGGCGTGATATCGAGCTGGCGGCCAATGGATTATACGCTGGTCTCAGCCCATCGGGACGGTTGGATCGACCTGGAGCGATTTCGCTTAGCGCCGCAGGGTTAGTCAACGCTTTAGATACCCAGATAATTGGCAACGGCGGGATTGATGTTTTCGCTAACGCAATCGGTCTGGATGCCGCATCGGTGCTGTCTGGCAGAGGCATTACCCTGTCCGGAATGTCAATCGTCGACATTTCGGGCGCGGTGCAGTCGCTAGGCGCGATATCACTGGCCGGGGCAGACGTCGATGTATCCGGCACCGTCATCGGTAACGGGCAGTTGAATATTGATGCTCGAGACGTTCGAGTCTCTGGCGCCGCGATTGGGCTTACCGGGGTGGATATTGATGTCAGCTCACTTTCGTTCATCGCTGACACGGGCACCGTGCAGACCAACGGAACGCTTTTGATAAGAGCCGCGTCGATTGCCAATAACGGGCAGCTTCTGGGTGGTTCCGCTGCTATGTTGGCAGCATCGGCCTCAATTGATAATAGCGGTACGGTCCTGTCGGGTGGCGATTTGGCGCTTCGGTCCGGCGGCACGCTTATTTCTGATGGCTTGGTGACTGCAAATGGCGCGGTCGCCATTGATGCAAGAGACGCGATCACTTTGGGTGGTTCGGTTTCGGCGGTAAACGACATAGCGATCACCGCAAATGGTCTGGCGCTTACCGGTGAGGTCTCGACCAGCGGCAATCTCACCGCCTTTAGCTCCGGCGATTTAGTGTCTTCTGCACAAGCGGTGCAGATAGCCGACGGTAATCTGGAATTGTCGGCCCTTAGCAATCTTGACTACGCGGGTTCCTTGTTCGCCCGCGGCAATGCGGGCCTTTCTGCAGGCAGCGATCTCACTGCGGCGGGCCAGATACAAGCAGGGGGCGCACTATCTATAAGAGGTGATGCAGTCACGATTGGCGGGCAACTTGCCAGCAATGAAGTTTTGTCGATTGACGCGGCGATGCGCGCCGATATTTCTGGCACGCTGTCCTCGCTTGGCGCCCTTCGTGTGTCCGCCGACAATATCGGCCTGTCCGCCAGCGTACAATTAGCCGCAGGGGGCACAGCGGCTCTTTCAGCCGTTAATTCGCTAAGCAATGCTGGCAGGATCAGCGGCCGCAATGCGCTGTTGTCTGGCGCCAGTGTGGCCAACACGGGCGGTGTGTTTGGTGAGGACCGCGTTGAGCTGGCAGCGCTGGGCAGCTTGCAACAGCAGGGTGCGGCCGAAAGCAATGCCACATTGGTTCTGCGCGGCGGCCAGATTGTGCTTGACGGCCGATCTGTCGGCGTTGGCAGCGCGCTAGTCGAGGCTACTGAATTATTGTTCGGCTCGGGAAGCAATTTGCAGAGCGGCGGCAAATTGACCGTCGCCGTCGATACTGACCTGGCATTGAGCGGCGCAATTCTGGCGCTTGGTGACGTAAGTATCCGGAGCGGGGGAGCGTTGTCCCAAGGCGCCAGTTTGAGCTTTGGCCGCGATGCCGAGTTTGTATCTGAGGGCGCGTTTACCAATATTGGCGCCATATCGTTGGCCGGAAACCTGTTCGTGACAGGGCAAGCCATCGCGTTTGGCGGAAACATCGAAACTGCGGGTTCCTTGACTGTGAACTCACGCGGCGGGAGGTTCGACACCTCGGGGGCAGTGTCAGCCGTCGGACCAATTGATATCGCCGCAAGCGGCACAAGCAGTATCTCGGGCACCCTCCAGAGCGAGAGTGCAATCATCCTGTCATCGAGCGTAGTGGCAATCGCTGGGACGCTAGCATCTGGAAACCAGCTAAACGCATTCGCTTTGCGTGACTTGTCGATCACCCAAACAGGTCGATTGCTGAGTGGCGGCGATCTGGCGCTGCGGTTCGAACAATTGGACAATAGAGGGCTGGTTTTCGCCGCTGGAGATCTCGCGCTCGAAAGCGGCGCTGCCGTGTCTAACAGCGGGCAATGGGTGTCCGGGCGCGACCTGTCGTTAAGCTTGCGGGGTGCATTCAACAATAATGGCCTGCTGCAGGCGGGCCGTGATCTTACGCTGGTGGTCACAGGTGACGCAGCGCTGGCTGGCATACTTTCGGCCCAGAGCGAGCTTACGGTCAATGCGGCCAATCTGACAATTTCCGGAACTCTGGTAAGCGACGGCGACCTGAGGCTGATCGCCGAAGAGATCAACACTGCGCAAAGCTCGATACTTTATGGCGACGGCGATGTGATTTTGAGATCTGCGGGTTCGATTAACAATGCGGGCCTGTTTGCCAGCGGCGTGAATAATCAACTTATTGCAGGCCGAACCATAACCAACACCGGTAACATCGAAAGCGCCGGTTCTTTGTCGCTTGATGCCGAGTCTGCCAATCTGGGCGGCGTTCTAAGCGCGCTGGGCACAGCTTCGATCACTACCGATGCCCAAGTGCGGATCTTGGGGACGCTCTCGTCACTAGAAAACCTTTCGCTTGTAGCACGTTCGGTCGAGGTTGCTGCACTCGGTCAGATTTCCAGTAACGCGAGGGTCAGCATTCTCGCCGATGACACGATCAAAGTGTTTGGCGCTTTGGGTGGCGGCGGTGACCTGAACCTTGCGTCTCGAATGATCGAAACCAGCGTGGACGGCGTGATTGCCACCGCAGCCGGAGCAAGCTTGGCCGCAGGTCAAAGCATCAACCTTGGCGGCGTTCTAGAAGCAAACGGTATCGTCGCCTTGTCCGGGCCACAAATCAATGTGTCGGGCAGTGTGAATAGCACAGATCGTATTTTGTTGACCGGAACGAGCCTTCGCCAAACAGGCTCGATAGCTGGCAACTCTTCCATTGATCTGACCTTTGGCGACGCTGAAATTGATGGGGTTTTGAGCGCGCAAGGGGATGTTGCGCTTGCGCTTGGGTCGCTCGCAGTTTCTTCGACCGGATTTATCGCCAGCGACGGTAGGGTTGATCTGGCTGCTGTGAACTCCAGGATTGCCGGCGGTATTGCGGGAAGCAATGGGCTAACTTTTGCGATTGCAGAGGGCATCACGATATCGGGCAACGCTTTTTCGGGTACGACCCTCGATCTTGTCGCGCACGACCTGACGGTGTCGGGAACGCTAAGGGCGAACGGCGAGGTTGGCGCAAAGGCATCTAACGATGCGGCAATCACCGGTGAACTCTTCGCCGGTGGCAATCTTCGCCTGAGCGGGCAGCGACTGGCAATCGCTGGTTCCGTAACCGGGCTTGGCCTTATTGCCCTTGAGGCAGGGTCGGATCTGCTGATTTCCGGCGACCTTTCAGGAAATCAAGCGGCAGACCTGACGGCGGGCGGCGGACTGGACATTTCGGGACTGGTCGAAACGCTCGGCCAGGTCTCGGCAACTGCTAACACGGTCAACATTGGCGGCAGTCTGCGGAGCGGTAATGGCTTAAGGATCAGCGGACTTTCTTCTACTGAGTTTGGCGGTTCGATTGAAACGCTGGGTGACCTGCTTGTAGCCACGTCTGCGTTAGAGGTCCGCGGTTCGAGCGTCATTGTTGCCGATGGTTCTGTAATATTCGATGCGACAGACACTGCGACACTGAGCGGTGAAGTCAGCGCAGGGAACCTTACGCTGCGCGCAGGCCAGATCGAGAATAATGGAGGGCTGACTGCTAATCGATCGCTCGCTTTGTCAGCAGCTGGCGGTATCCTCAACAATGGTACAATCATTGGCGCAGCCGAACTAAGCCTAGCGGGTGAGACCATAGCTTTGGGCAGTTTTAACACTGTCCAGAGCGGCGGGACACTGAGGGTTGTTGCAGTAAACGATCTTACGCTGGCTGGAACGATTCGCGCGGTTGGCGAAAGTTCATTTTCGTCGGGGCGGAATCTGTTTCAAGACGCCAATGTTAGGTTCGGTGGCGAAGGTTCCTTTAGAGCACGGGGCGCGATCCAGAACAGCGGCTCCATTCTGGCAGACGGTTTGGTAAGAATAGTTGGGGCGCGGATCACGGGCGCGGGCGACATCGTTTCCAATTCTGCGCTGGAATTGGTCTCCGGTATCGCCGGAACGGATTACAGCGGCACTCTGGCGTCATCTGGCGATATCGACCTTACGTCAGCTGGAACAATAAAGCTCGGCAGCGCGGTTGAAAGCGGCGCCTTGCTGACGCTTGATGCGACAAGCATTACCCTCGAAGGAGTTGCTGTTGGCGCAAACGGGGTGCGCGCCCGCGATGGGGTTGCACTTGCGATCGGCACAATCGGGGGTTTGCGTAGCGGCGCATCGCTTGATCTTTCAGTCGCCTCGTTGAGCAATCTAGGGCTGCTGACTGCAAGCGGCGGGCTGACGGTCACCAGCCTGACGAGCTTTGCAAACAGCGGTTTAATTGCAGCGGATGGGCCAATCCGGCTCACCGCAGTAGATTTCGATAATCCCGGCGTAATCCAAACAGCGGGTGACCTTGCGGTTGTCGCGACCGGCGATTTGTCAGCGGCCGGAAATTTCCTCACCGACCGCGATTTTTCCGCGCAGGGGCGCACCATTGCCCTTTCAGGATCAATCGAAAGTTTGGGAAATCTGCAGGTTTTTGCTGATCTTGACTTTGCTATAGCTACAAGCGGTCTTTTCCTGAGCCAAGGCGATGTTCAGATACGCAGTGGACGCGATCTTGGGCTGGCAGGATTGATTTCCAGCGGCGGCGAGATCGTCGGTACCGCTGCAAGAACTCTCAGTATTTCCGGAACATCGCAAAGCGAACAATCGCAGCGTTGGACAGCTGGAACCGCCAAGCTTAGCGGAAACGTTAACAGTTTGGCGGGTCTTTCCATCGTGTCCGATGGCGATCTGGTCGTTTCGAATGTTTTGTCAGCTGTCGGTCCGACGACAATCTCGGCCAGCCGAATTACGATCGCGGACACAGCGCTGCTGGTAAGTGACGCAGCGCTGTCGGTGATAACAACCGGAACGTTCAGCAATGGCGGGATAATCTCATCACTTGGTGAGGCTCTGTTTGAGACCCTAGCGTTCGATAATTTCGGCGTGATATTTGGCGGCGAAAGCGTCGCGATTACTTCTGTTGGGAGAGCTTCAAACGGCGGAACATTGGAAGCGACGGGCCGATTAAGCATTGCGGCAAACGATTTGCGCATATCGGGCGATGCACTGGGCCGTGGCGGTTTGCAGCTTTCGGGCGCGTCAATTGTTTCGGCGGCAGATGCCCGCCTGCTAAGCGGTGATACAACCAGGATTGAAAGTTCGGGAAATATTGACCTGCAGTCCGCGATTGTTTCACAGGAAGCGCTTTCGATCAGCGCACTGGGAAATGCCCGCATTTCTGGCGAAATTTCGACGGGATCAATCCTCGATCTGGTTGCTGGTGACCGCTTCGACGTGATCGGCGATGTTCAGGCAGGCAGTGCGCTGTCACTAAGGGCTGGAAGCGCCGCGATCAGTGCTAACATTGCAGCAAACGGCAATGTCTCGCTGGCCGCCGAACGGGGCAATCTTACGATCTCAGGTGATATTGCCACGTTAGGCGATGCGACCATTGTAGCGGCGGATGCATTCGTTCTCACAGGCATTCTCGGATCCGATCAAGGAATCTCCATTAACGCAGGTTCTGCACTGCTCGACGGGGCAATAACAGGTTTGCTCGGGTCGACCATCAGCGCACGTAGATCGGTGGTTTCAACCGATGGAAGCGAATTGTCGGGCAACGGCAGCATCGTTTTTACCGCTGAAACCATTAATCTTGCTGGTATCGTCGAAACTGCTGCCTCGATTACTTTAACATCTGTTGGCGAAGCACGCCTAGGCGGACGATTGTTTGCCGGCAACGCGCTTTCCGTCGCTGGGGCCAACCTCCGTGTCGACGGAGAATTAGAGGCAGGTGGCGCATTACAGGTCGACACCATCGGAACGCTCGCTGTCCTTGATACAGGGCGGCTAATATCGGGCGGGTCCGCGCAAATTACGGCGCGAGCCGGCATCCTGAATGCCGGTGTGATCGCGGCAGATGACGTTTTGAATGTTCGAACCGCTGGCCTGTTGTCCGTAACTGGCAGTTTGCAGAACACCGGATCGTTGAGCTTGCGAGCAAGCGATATTGCCGTGGCCGGAAATGTGGCCAGCGACGGTGATTTGATCATCAATGCCGCGAATGCCTTGACTGTTACCGGGCGCCTTACCGCTCTTGGTCAAGGATCCGTTGCTGCTGGAACTGTTGCTGTCGAAACTCAGGCTGTCGAAACTCTGGCAACGGCCGCTACCGCTACGTTGTATACGGTGGGCGACCTGACGCTGGATGTCATCGGAGATATTGCAAATACCGGTGTCATTGGCAGCGATAACGCGCTCAATTTAAATTTCGGCGGTGCTTTAAGGAACACGGGGACTTTGGTCTCGGGAGATGATTTCGTTGTTGCTACCACCAGCGATCTGACGCTGACCGGGAACATCTTTTCGGGCGGGATCGTGACCCTGTCGGCGCGCGATCTGGCGGTTGACGGCATCCTCATCGGCGAAAATGGATTGAGCGCTGCCGGGCGTTCAATCAATATCGGTGCCGCTGGCAGCCTCCAAAGTGGGCGAGCACTTTCCATAATTGCCAGCGACCGTCTTACGGTCGATGGCAGCTTGCTTGCGCTTGGCAATCTGGACATCTTGGCAGGGGGCGACGTGACCCTTTCTGGCAGTGGCAGCTTGTCTGCAGGAGGCGCCCTTGCGCTTACCGGAAATGGCCAGGTCCGCACGCTTTTGGGCTCAACGATTGATGCCGCAGGTCCAGCCGCATTAAGCGGTGCCTCGGCCAACTTCGCCGGTTCGCTTGCCACTCGCGACACTGCCTCGCTCACATTTGGAAGCACCCTTGAGCTGGACGGGTTGATATCCGCGCAGGGTAATATTTCCGCCAATTTCGGCAGAGCTCGTCAATCGGGGCTAATCGTGTCGGATGCCGCAATCCGTTTGGTCGGCGGCGACCTAGCCACAAACGGCGTAACATATTCGCTTGGCGGGACCGATATCGATCTGACCGGGAGCCTCTCGATTGCAGAACTTGGGGTCATTGCGGCTGCCGGAGATGTTACCGCAGCGGCAGCCCAGTTAGCGATCGATGGCCTGATCGAAAGCGAGCGGTCAATCAATCTGACTTCGTTAAGCGGTATTAGGTCAACCGGAGCCATTTTTGCTTTGGGTGCGCTGAACCTAACTTCACCGGGCACGCTCGATATTATTGCGGGCCGCGCATCGGCAGGTGGCGCGATCAACCTGTCTTCTGGCACTGCGAATATCAACGGAGTGCTCACAGGCGCGGAGGCGCTATCGCTGCAAACCGGTCAATTGACGGTGGGGGGAACGCTTTCTGCGGACGGGGTCCTGACGATTGAAGCCGGTTCCGTAATATCGGCAATCCCAAGCCGTATTCTTTCAGGTTCCTCGGCGAGGGTTGCGGGTGTTAGCGGCGTGTCGCTCGGCGGGCTTGTCTCGGCTGACGGCAATTTGACCATCGCCTCTCTGGGACGAACCGAACTGAGCGGTTCGATTGAAGCGAGCGGTGCAATCGCGCTGTCGGGCTCGAATGTCAGCCAAACCGTCACAGGATCAATTCTCGGCGACGGCACGACCTCCGTCCTTTCCGCGGGCCGGATTGACTTGGCTGGCCCCGTCTCCTCGTTCGGGTCTGTCCGCTTCGAGGGTGGCGACATCCAGATAAACGGGCTTGTGCTCAGCAATGCCGACATTGCGCTGATGAGCACGGGCGTCGTTGAGCTCGGTGGGACGCTGGCGACGGACCAAGCGATTGTGGTGCTTGCCGCCGGTGACCTTATCCAGCGGGCCGGATTGATTAGTGCTGGCGGCTCACTTCGCCTGGGCGCGGGCGGCGGTCTTTCGGTATCCGGGCTAATTGAATCCAACGGCCAACTGGATCTGGCCGGCGCTGCCACGAACATTTCGGGCATCGTGCGCACGGCAAACTCGCTGAGCATTAGCGCCGGCGCTCTGGAAATTTCTGGCGCGCTGATTGCGTTTGAAGCATCTTTCGGCGCAACGAATGGCGCAATCTCGCTTGCCCAGACAGGCAGCATCAGCAGTTCGACCACAGCAAGGCTGCGCGCATCGGGTAACGTTACTGTCGCAGGATCCATCCTTGCAGGTAATGCCGAGAGCGAAGGCATTACACTGATTAGCGCTGCGGGGACCATCACGCTCAATAACGCGGCGCGCATCGCCACAAGTGGTTCGGTGCGTGCTGAGGCTGCCAGTGGATTTTCGAGCGCGGCCAGCGGCATTGATGCAGGTGGTAACGCGCTAGGGATCGAGGCGCTTGGTAATGTCGACATCCTTGCTGCAAACGGGCTGTTATCAAGCGGCCAGATTTTTGCTGATGGCGCGATCGCGCTTGAGGCTGCACGCGGTGGCGTGGCGATCACCGGTGAGGTCAATGCCGGCACCGCTGTATCCGCATCTGCGCTAGGCGGCCCGCTTGATATTTTTATCACCGGCGGACTTCGCAGCCAGAGTGGCGGTGTCGTGGTTCGTGCAACAGGTCCGATAAGCAGCGCAGGGACCATCGCTGCGGGCAATGGTGTGTCGATTACAGGCGGAGGCCTGTTTACGAACAGCGGAGCAATTTACGCCGAAGACGGTGAGTTGTCGCTTAATGCAGCACAATTGCGACTTGGCGGCACTGTTTTCTCAGATGGGCCGACGGGCCTGCTGACACTGGCAGGCACGTCGATCAACATTCTTGGCACTGTAGGCAGCGCTAGCGATATCATTCTGCGTGATACGAATTCGGTTCTCACGATCGGGGCCGGAGCACTGTTGCAAGCCGAAGGTATGGTGTCGCTCGACATTGCCCAACTGGATGTGGCGGGAACGCTTCGCTCGTTTGGCAGCAGTGCCATTGCAGCGCGTTCTGGTGTAATTTCTTCGGTGGGACAGATCGAATCCGGCGGGTCGCTGTCAGTCGCTTTAACCGGTGCGCTTAATTCTGCTGGGCGATTGGTCGCGCGAGATGGAATTATCATCGGCGCACAAAGCATCACGCAGCATGGCTTGATCGCATCCATTGATGGCACCGTCGACCTGCTATCCTTGGACGCAATTAGAGTTGATGGCCTGATCGAAAGTGCGGCCGCGCTGCGTCTGACTGGCCGATCGATTTCGCTCGGTGATAACAGTGATTTGAGCGCGCTCGGTCAAATAGCCATTACGGCAAATTCGGCGGCAATGGGCAATATCCTCGCCAACGGAGCAATACGCTCCTCTGGCCCGGTCTCTGTCCTGGCGGCGGGCGCTGCAACGGTAGGCGGTGTGGTTCGAAGTGACGAAAGTGTTTCAATATCGAGCGCCCAAACCACGACGGTATCAAGTCAAATTCTCGCCAACGGCAATATTTCGTTGTTAGGAGCGAATGTAGACGTCAGTGGCACGGTGCTGTCCAACGGCAATATCACTGCCACCTCAATATCGGGCGGGCTGAGTGTCGCAGGTGCGATAGAGGCAGGTTCTGATGGCAGTGGAGCGCTGGCGCTTACCGCACTCGGCGGCGCCATTACACTGGCAGACACGGGCTCATTATTCGGCTCCGATGCGGTAACGCTCACCGCCCGAGACGTGTCGCTGAACAGTGACGTCGCCACGCTCGGGAATCTATCCATCGATGCGGCGACCGGGTCGGTTAATATTGCCGGAAATCTATTCGGTGCCCAGCGCGCGGCGATCACGACAGGCGTTGGCGCAGGGCAGAACCTCGTTATTTCGGGGCGCATTGATGGGAACACCATCGATCTGGCATCGCGCGCAATTACCGTTTCGGAAACCGGGATCGTGAGGGCAACCGGCGCAACCTCATTGCGGGTCGTCGACAGCGCTAACATTGAGGGTAACATTGTTGCCGATGGGGATCTGATATTTGCAGGCAGCTTGCCTGGCGCCGCCGCCCTGTCGATTGACAGAACCGGTTCGCTTCAATCGCTCGGTGGAGCAATTACCATTGGCCCGGTTTCGACATTGCAAGTCGGTGGCTTGATATCTGCCAACCGCGCTGTGTCAGCGAGTTTCACCAACAGCCTGGACGTTTCAGGTCGGATCGAAGCCATCAGTTTTGATGAAAACGGCGTTGAAAACGGCGGCGATATCGTCCTGTCGTATCTCGGGACGCCGAACTCTGGCGGTTCAATCAGGGCCATCAATGGCGAGGTTGTGGCAACGCGCGATATCTCGTTGTTAGGCGGGTCGCTGACGGTTGAGGGGCTGGTATATGCGGGCCGCGACCTTACCATCAGCAACTCGGCTGGCTTCACCGCTTCCCAGCTGTTCATCGGTGAGAATGCATCTGTTATCGCTGGCAGAAATGCACTTATCGACCTTGCTGGGATATTTGTTCTCGCTGGGGATGATGAATTCAGAGGTTATTTCTATGCCGGTGGAAATGCCGCAATCAACGCCTCATCGTTTGGAATTGATGGGGACTTCTTTGCTGGCGGGGATGCCTCGTTCCGCCGTAATGCAAACGCGAACGACACCATCGGCGCGTTCAGCTTGGACGATGGGTCGATACAGGCCGCTGGAACCATCCGGATCGACGCGGTGGGCGGGGCGGTTTTTACACGCGACATAATTTCAGATACCCAAATCATAATCGAAGCGGGATCGATTCAGGCCAGCCCGAACGGAGTCTTGGCAGCTGGCGATCTCATCAATCTTTCTGCGACCGGTTCGATCGACCTGAGCGGCCTACTACAGTCCGACCGGCGTATTTCGATAAACGCCGGAGACAGGATTATCCTGGGAACGAGCGCGCAGATCGAAACGCTGAACAACGCGAGCGTTTTGACGGCCGCGCGCGATCAGGGCGCTAATGCCAATATCAATTTGCGGGCCGGCAATGACATTCTTAGTGCGGGTGCAATTTTTTCGACCGGATCGATTGTGCTGCAAAGTGATCGCGGCACGATCAATTTGCTGCAAGACAGTGATATCACTGCGCTCGGTGCGGTCGTGCTTCAGGCAGACAATGCCGCGAGCGTTAATCGCGGGAATATTTCAGCTGGAACGCTGGCGGTGCTTCAACGCACTGATTTTGTGAATAGTGGCAACTTCATCACGAGCGGCGGCCTGCTGATCGATGCGCCCAATATCGCGAATAGCGGTCTGCTGGGCGCAGGCCGTGATCTGACGCTGGCGAGCGGCGGCACTATTATCAACACAGGCACGCTGTTTGCCGGAACCAACCTGACTGCTACAGCAGGAGCCGGAATACTAAATGACCGAGGTCTGATCCTGTCAGCCGGTGGTGACATCACTCTGACCGGACAGTCGCTGCAAAACCTGAGCGGCCGGATTGAGGCGCTGGATGGCAGTGTAACGATCAACAGCCCCACGGTGATCAACCGCATTCGCGACCTTCAGATCGTTAACGGCAGCGTTGCGGGTGATCGGATCGTATTGGTGAATTCGGGCGCTTCGCAAATCGTCGGTTCGCGTGATGTGATCATCAATGGCGGCGGCGGGACTGTACTGAACAGCAATTCGTCGATCTTGGCGGGCAACAATATTACCATCACGACGGGCATATTGACCAACGCGGTTGATCTGACGCGGGTCACAACGTTCACTTTCCCGGCAGAGTTCGTCGATATATGTCTGCAAGCGTTCGGCGGACCGGGAGGCGGATGTTCTGAACCTGATCGTCTCTCACTGGAAGAAGTTTTCAGCCGTTTTGGTAATCCTATCCGTGAGAATGCTTATTGCAGCGCCGGAAGGCTTGTTGGTTGCCTCCCTAACAATTTCAGGCCGACTGCAAGCGTATCCACCGGCGGCCTTAGTGCAACAATTCAGGCCGGCAATACGGTCTCGATAATTGCCGCTCGGCTCGGCAACGGCACCGTTGGCAGCGGCGCGTTCTCGGGCGGAAACGACCCCGCTCCAAATACATCCGGCCAAGGGTCCGCGCCGGTGGGTGGCCGCGGCGGCTTTACCAATCAAACTATTCCCGAAGTCGTTGGGCAAGGCCCTTCTATTGCAACGCTTGCGGCCGGCAATACCAACCCTGTTGGAGGAGTTGCGGTTGCGATCAACACCGCCGTTGCCGGCGGCCCCGGTGGCAACCCCGTCACGACGGGAAGCGGCGCGGCGAACGTTAGGCCTGTTAGCGTCGGCAATGCAGCAGGCGGCAACGCGGCCAACACCGTACTTGGCGGGACGGCGCCTGTTGGCGGACTGCTTATCAGCGGCATAGGCCGTGTCGATGCCAATGTTATCGGCGAAACAGCCGCCGGGGCAGGCCCGCTCGATCTTGGCTCGTCGATTAGCCCGATTAGAGGTCTTGGCACGCTGACAGCAATCGAAGTGGCAGCCGGTCCCGGCTCCATTGATCCGCAGGGCCTGTTACAGACAGCGCTTACAAACTTCGCGCCGACCGGCACCAATCCTGTAGCGCTTGTTGCAGGCTTGGTAAATGGCGGACCGGCGATTGTTGCATTTGATCCCATCACAGGGGGGCCGGTTGCCGGATCGGTCGATGGGGTCAATCCATCGGGACCGGCCGGCCTGAACATGCCGGTCCCAGCTGTCGCGAACGTGGTCATCCAAGCGGATACCGGGGTCGCTGCTGGACTGGGTAGTGATCAAATCGCAGTGCCGGTTCTGACCTTTACGACTGAGTTCAGCGGGCCTGAAAGCGTCGCAAGCACCGGGCAAGGTGATAGCGTAAATTCCGCCTTCTTAACTGATGGGTTCAACGGCATTGCTGTGAATGGAATAGTCGGCGCAAACGGGCTCGCAAGCGAGTTCTTGCTCGGCTTCCTCAATCAGTTCGATTTGGTCGATCAAAACGGGGCATTCGGTTTTGCCGACGGAAATGGGCTTTTTACCTTTAACGATAGTCCGAATGCACAGTTTCTGTTTAGTACCAACCGCGGGTTTGGCGATCTTGCAGGCCTGCTGGATAGCGATTTCTTCTTCGACCAGATCAATGTTGATCGTAACACCCTGTTCTTGCGGCTCGGCGACGGGTTCTTTGAAACCCAGTTTATAAGCCAGCAGGTACGACAAGCGACTGGACAAGCGCAGCTTGCGCAGTTTGGCAGTGCCCTGGAGCAGGCCGAAGCGCTGCTGCAAAGCGCGGTCGACCAACAGGCCGCGCTTGGCCTGGCGCTCGGTGTTGCCTTGACCCCGGATCAAGTCGCTAATCTGACCAGCAGCCTTACTTGGTGGGTCAGCACGCAGGTCGCCGGACGCGACGTTTTGTTGCCGGTCGTCTACCTTGCAGCGTCGGATCAGAAAGCCATTCGCGGCGGCGCGATCATTGCCGGCGCGAATGTGGTCGCAAACATAACTGGCAACATCGCCAACACCGGAACAATCACCGCCAGCAGGATCGTCAGCCTTACAGCAGGAAACGACATCCTAAATGCCGAAGGCGGGTCGATCCGCGGCGGCACCGTCATTGCGCGGGCTGCGCGCGATATCATCAATAGCGGGCCGTCTTCGATTACAGGTGGTGACATCCTGCTGACAGCTGGTCGTGATATCTCAATCGTCCCGGTTACCGATACCGTCACTGAAACGTCGAATGTCGCACTGGGTCGGCGCCGGTTTGAAAACTCCAGCAGCACCGCCACTACGGTCACGGGCGGATCAATCTTTGCAGATAATACGCTGCTTTTGAACGCTGGCCGTGATGTAAATATTGTTTCGGCAACCATCGGTGCAGCAGGCAATGCAGCAATCCTTGCCGGACGCGACGCGAATATCACTGGCGAAAGCGAGACCACCTCAAGCTCTGAGGAGTGGAACAAGGACCGCAAGAAGCTGTTCGGCACGCGGCGTAATAATGGCGAAATCACCTCGTCCACCAGTACGTTCCTGGGTTCTACCGTGGCTGCGGGCGGCGACTTGTCGATTGATGCAGGCAAACGGCTGACTATTACCGGATCCAACATAGCAGCAGCAGGTTCCGTCGATCTGAGTGCGCTTGACGGCATCAGCATCCTCGCCGGACAATCCAACAGCCAGAGCGATGAACGCTCACAAATCGGCAAAACACGCTCGCAGATATCGACCAGCACGCTCACTAACGTTCTGTCGAATGTGAACGCGGGCAACGATCTGACGATTTTCACGCCCGGCCAAGTGTCGATTGCGGGGGCTAATCTGGCTGCCGGGGATTTCGCCGCCATCGACGCTGGCAGTGTTGATATCTCCGCGGTGTTCGATATCGCGACGGAAGACAGCGTAATCCGGCGCAAGAAATCCGGTTTTCTTTCGTCCACCCGGACCACGATCACCACGAATATTATTGATCGGACGGCCATCTCCTCGACCTTTGAGGGCAATGAAGTGTCGATCACATCGCCCGGCGATATTACTGTGCTCGGCAGCAATATTGTGGGCACGGGCAATGTCGCGCTGCGTGCTGGCGGCGCGATAGATATTGGCACCACCGCTACAACTGACGTCACCAATCAGACGGTTAAGGTCAAGAAATCGGGTCTGAGCTTCGATTTCTCCAATCTCAGCTTGTTTGCAGGTGTTTCCAAGACGCGCGATACATCCGAAAATTCGTCGACCACAAACACCGGTTCACTGATCGGTTCGGCTGCGGGTGACGTGACGATCATCTCCGATCGTCTGTTGAACATCGTCGGCAGCCAGATTGCAGCGCCCGGCGCGGTCACGCTAGTTGGCGAAAGCGTCGCTATTGCAAACGCCCTCGATGTGACTACTGGACGCTCGCTGAATACCGCATCGTCGGTTGGACTGACGGTCAGCGCCAATGTCCCCATCCTCAACTCCGTGCGCGCGATAGCCAATGCGGCGCAAACAGCCGCGCGCACCGATAGTGACCGCACAGCAGCGGTTGCGGCCATCACGGGCGGACTGGCCGTTTCCAACGCAATCGACACCTTCAATCAAATTTCCGGAGGAACAACCGGGATATCTGTCACCGCATCGGTTGGTTTCAGCCGCTCACGCAGCGAAACCAAGACAAGTGACGAAACGGTTGTGGGCTCGTCTATCACTGGCGGTGACATTTCTATCTTGGCGACGGGCGCAGGCGCTAATGGTTCCGGGCGGATTGACATTACCGGCTCCACGGTTTCGGCAGGGCGCGACCTGTCGTTGGCGGCGCAGGGCCCGATCACCATTGCGGCGGCCAGCCAGACCAGCATTTCGAGCAACACCAATTCCAGCTCGGGCGCATCGGTTGGGGTGACTTTCAGCCTCGAGTCCGGCTTCTCTCCACAGGCCAGCTTCAACGCGGGCCGAGGTAACAGCTCGGGCACCGACGTCACCAATGTCGAAAGCATCGTGTCGGCAGGCGGCACGGCCCGGGTGGTCACGCCGGGCGCGCTGACCATTGATGGATCGCAGTTGAACGCCAACCGGGTTGAGGTCGACGCAGGCTCGCTCTCCATTGCCAGCCGGCAGGACACATCAGAGTTTCGGTCACGCCAAAGCAATGTCGGCGTGACGGTCTCGGGGAGCCCGGGTGGTAGTCAGGGCGGGGTTGGCGGCAATCTGTCGTTTGGCCGCACGCGTGAGGATGGCAGCTTTGCCAGTGTTGAGACGCAGGCGGGGATCAATGCTGGTGACGGCGGGTTTGCGATCAATGTAACGGGCGCGACTGATCTGGTGGGTGCGATTATTTCGAGCACAGCCGATGCGTCAAATAACCGTCTGGCAACCGCCACACTGACGACCAGCGATCTTGAGAACCGGGAGCGTTATAACGCATCAAGCGTCAACTTGTCGGGCGGGATTTCGGGCGTGGGTGCGGGCCGGGGTGA
>JBBRVM010000011.1:0-18358 GCA_038246865.1 Burkholderiales bacterium | reverse complement strand
GGACCCGTTGGCGGTGTCGGTTGCGCGGCGATCGCGGTCGCCGGGGCGAGTGACTTTGGCATCGTGACGGGGTCATGATTGACTTCGCGTGGCAAACTGGAATGCAACCATATCCCTCGCTCTACCCCTGTCCCGCAACAGGAGAGGAGACTTACCGACGCCTACAGCGCCTTCATCACGCACTGCGCCGCATAAGCATCCACATGGTTCACCAGCGGCTTGGCAACCGTGCGCAAGCTCACGCGACCCTTGCTGTCTTTCGCGACGTCGAACATGTACATGTCCTGCACCGGGAACTGGTTGGTGCCGAACTTGAAGTTGCCGCGAACGGATTTGAAGTCGGCTGCTTTGAGTGCCGCATGAAACGCCTTCTTGTCGTCCAGCTTGCCTTTGACTTTACGAATCGCGCTGTCAAGCAGTTGCGCGGCGTCGTAGCTCTGCGCGGCGTATTGCGACGGAATACGGTTGTACTTTTTCTCAAAAGCGGCAACGAACTTTTGGTTTGCTTCGTTCGGGAAATCTGGCCCCCAGAAGGTGCCCGACAGCATGCCCAGGGCCGCATCGCGCAATGCTGGCAACGTCGAACCGTCCACGGTCGACGTGCTCATCACCGTGATGCTCTTGTTCAGCCCGGCCTGCTGAAACTGCTTCACGAAATTCACACCGAGACCGCCTGGGTAGAACACATACAGCGCATCCGGCTTCTTGCTCGCGACCTGCGCGAGTTCTGCCGAGAAATCCTGCTGATTCAGCGGCGTATAGATTTCATCGGTGATCGTGCCGCCCTTAAATGAGCGCTTGAATCCGGCCACAAAATCTTTGCCCGCCTGATAGTTCGGCGCCATCGCGATCACGTTTTTGTAGCCCTTGTCGCTCGCGTATTTGCCGACGACTTCAGCCTGATTGTCGTTCTGCCATGAAGTGCTGAAAAAGTACGGCGAACACTGCGCGCCCGCAATCGGCGACGGCCCTGCGTTTGAGCCGATCAGGAACACGCCCTTGTCGGTAATCTTCTTGTGCACCGCCATCATGATGTTCGAAAACGTCACGCCGGTGATGATCTGCACCTTGTCTTTTTCGAGCAGCTTGTCGACCACCTGATTGGCGACGTCTGGCTTCAGCTGAGAGTCCTCTTTGATGACTTGCACTGGCACGCCGCCAAGTTTGCCGCCGTTCTGCTCAATCACCAGCATCAACGCATCGTATTGATCCTGCCCCAGGGGAGCTTGTGGCCCTGAGAGTTCTGCGACGAAGCCGATTTTCAATTGGGCGTGAGTGGCGCCCGAAAATCCGGCGAGCGTGGCAGCAATAGCCACTGTGACGAGCTTTTTGTTCATAGTGTCCTCCGAGAGGTGAATTCTGATAACGAGAGTGTAGCTGCGCTTAAGGCGTGATCCGCTTAGGGTTTCAACCGAATTAGATATTGAAAAACTTCGCCGCATTCCCAGTGAGAATGCGCGCCCGGTCGACGTCGGCCAGATCTGGCTGATTGCGCACGAGATCGCCAACATGTTCCTCACCCAGCGGGAACGGCGCGTCGCTACCGACCATAACGTGATCCGCCCCCATCGTGTCGATCAGCAAACGCAGCGCCCGATGATCAAACACCGCGCTGTCCACGCTGAAGCGATTCAGGTAGTGACTCGGCGGATGCTTTGAAATACCGCGCACAATATCGCGCCGATGCCACGCGTTCTCCAGCCGCCCCAACAGGTAGGGAAAACTGCCGCCGCCATGCGCAAAGCAGATGCGCAGGTCGGTGGGCAACTGGTCAAACGCCCCACCCAGAATCATCGCCATGATGCCAAACTGGGTCTCCGCCGGCATCGCCACCGTCCACGCGCTCATCCAGCGCTTGAGCCGATCTCCGCCGAGCATGTCCCAAGGATGTACCAGCACCGCCGCGCCCTCCGCTGCGCAATGCGCGAGGAAGCGCACGATGCCCTCGTCGTCCATCTCGCGCGGGCCCACATGGTTACCAATCTGCACGCCGACGCAGCCAGCGCGCATGGCCCGCGTCAGCTCTTTGCATGAAAGGTCAGCGTCCTGCAACGGCACCTGCGCCAGCGCTTTGAGGCGACCACTGCTGTCGGCGCACATCGCCAGCGCAAGGTCGTTGTATGCGCTCGCCACGTAGGCTGCTTGCCCGGCGGGCGCGTCGTAGGCGAACATCACGGGCGTGGCGCAGATGATTTGTGTGGCGACATTGTTCGCATCTATCTCTTTGATCCGCGCTTTGGCGTCCCACAAAGCGGAGTGAACCGGGCGAAACGGTTTGTCACCCAGCATCATCATGCCGGTGCCATCGCCATGATCGTTAAGCGTGACCCACGGGCCGGATGGGTCGCCGAATCTGGCTGCGAAGTTGGGGGCGTTGGTGGGGAAGAAGTGGCTGTGGATGTCGATGCAGGGGGAAGTCATTGCGTTACTGTAACGCAGGCAAGTCGGGGCTGCACGACAGCAGGTCACTTTCTTTAGCTCGCACTGCCGTTATCCTCGCGAAAGCGGGAATTCAGTTCGTAGGCTACGCGAAGCGCAAATAAGTCCCCTCTCCCTTGAGGGGAGAGGGTTAGGGTGAGGGTGGCGTCCGCTCGCAGTTCGTTGGAAGCACTTTCACGATTGCGCTCATGCCGCGCGGCATGAGCGCAATCGTGGATTCGCTTCCAAAGTAGAGTTTGAGGACGCCACCCTCACCTTCTCGCTAACCCTCTGCCCTCAATTGAGAGGGGACGCGTCACGTTGCTGCCGCCGCTTTCCCCGGATGCACCGCCCCACAATGTGGACAAGTCCGCAACTCCTCACTCGCATAGAACGCATTAAATAGCGGTGGCAAATCATCGACGATGCTCTTCAGCTGCACCTCGACGCGATGCACCAGCCCGTCGCATTTCAGGCAATACCAATCAAAGCCATCCACCACGCCTTCAGGGCGTGAGCGCTCGATCACGAGGCAACGGGACTCGGGCTCGGGGCGCTGCGGGGAGTGGCGCTGGTGCGGGGGCATCAGGTACATCGTGCCTTCTCTGAGTTCGACGCGATCACGCTGGCCGCGATCCATGATGTTGAGGAAAGCGTTGCCCTGAAATTGCCAGAAATATTCCTCGTACGGATCGTCATGAAAATCGGTGCGCTGGTTTGGGCCGCCAACGATGGTGACGATGAGATCGGTGTTAAGCCACAGTTGCTGGTTGCCGACAGGAGGCTTTAACAGGTGCGCGTTGTCGATGAGCCATTTTGGGAAATCAATGGTGCTATTCATGTTGCTGAACCTCCGTTCGCACTGACCCTTCGACGGAGCTCAGGACTAAAGGCCTTGTCGAAGTGCATCGTTACTTGAGAGAAAGGCTTCGACGAGCTCAGCCCGAACGGCGTGACGTTCATTTTGGCCTCCATGCCACCGCCTTCATCTCAATCCGCAAGTGCGGATGCGGTAATTGATGCACGGCGACCGTCGTGCGCGTCGGGCCGGTGTAATCGAAATGTTCGGCCCATACTTCGTTATAACCGCCGAAATCGTTCATATCGACGAGGTAACTCGTGATCTCCACGCAGTCCGCGAGCGTCGCGCCTTCAACCGCCAGGATGTCGCGAATGTTCTCGATCACGGCGCGCGTTTGTTGGCGAATGTCCAGCTGGCTGACGCCGAGCGCGTCCACTTCAACGCCCGCGAACGAGTTGTCTTTTCGCCGTGAACTGGTGCCGGAGACGAACAAAAAATCTCCGGCTCGTTTGATGTGCGGAAAGCGCCCGCGTGGCGTGGCTTTGTAGTCGAGCGTGGTGGCGTTCATAGAGAAAAATCGCGGATAAGCATAATACGAAGGATAACAACGTCAGCGCGCCGAGATGCAGTCCATGCAAGAAAAATAAGCTATAGCTTTATTCTGAAAACACCGTTGAACGGGGGCTAGATGACAAATTAGCTATTTATCGACTTTCACCGTTATGGAGATCTAGCCCCGGTATATGCGGCCATTTACATAAAAGCTGATTGACCTGACGGCACTCGAAAAAGTGGGACCCCGCAGGAGCGGGGGGCCGCGCCCCCCCGCGATTTAAAGAGGGTTGTGGGTTGGCAACGGTGGGTCGCGGCAAGCCGCTCCTACAAGAACCAGCAACTCATTGGTCAATGCATCGCGCTCACGCTACCATGCTTATTTCGCGAAATCTTCCGCGCGCGGTGGCTTGCATGCACACAAAATCACTTCGCCTCGTAGCACTACTTTTCATTGCAATTCTCACGGGCTGCGCGACGCCGCCGCGCAGCGTGGACGCGGGTGGCGCGGTGCGGCGCACGGTTCCTGAGCTGGCAGCGCTGCGACCCGCCGCGATGAATGCCGCATTGACTTCAAAAGCCGGCGAGCGCGTTGTTTACGAGACCGAAATCGCCAATCTGCGCACCGCCCTCGCTCTGCCGCCAGGCCCCGAAGCCGATGAAAAAGTTCCCGGCGCGTTGTCAGCCGCCGCGCTATTCAACGTTGAGCGCGAGCTGGTGCGTGAACGGTTGCTGGCCTTGCTTCCAGCGTCTCACGAGAAGAGCCCCGCCTACCAGCGCGGCCTGCTCAGTTCGGCGCATACGTTCTACGCGAAAGAGGTCGCGCCGCTGATCCCCGACTTGCTGCCGAAGATCAAAACGCCGCGTGAATTTGCCATCGGCGCGTACACGCTCTTGCGCGCAGGCGATACGCAGCCGCAGCGTACCTGGCTCAGCGAGCGCATGCGCGAGAGCTTTCCCGATTGGGCGAACGAGCCGCGATTACAGGCGCTCAATCGTCGTCTGACCGTGGATCCGATTGACGATTTGTCGCGTCGCCCGCCGCTCGTGGATTTGCTCGCTGCGCCCATCGTGGCGGGCTATCCCGTCGTGTTCAGTTTCCAGCGCCGCGACCGCGAACGCATGGGCATGGCGCTGGTGCGCGGCGCGGATGGGCGCTTCGTGAGGAACGCCGGCGGCAGCTATTTCAACATCGCGCAACTGGCGATGGCGCGCAGCAATCTGCCGGGCACGATCACCAACGGCAACACGCCGCAGGGCCTGTTCGTGATCAAGGGCACAGGTACGGCGACCAATCGCTGGATCGGGCCGACGCCGTATCTGGAATCGATGTTGCCAGTGGAAGCGCCGGTTGCCCTGTTCAGTCAGCCGCAGTTGCGTGATGTGCAACGTGACCCAAATGCGGAAGCGAACGAAGACGCAAGATTTGCGGCGAGCAAACGCGAATGGACCGAGGCGCAGTACACACGTTTTCTGCCACCCTCATGGCGTGATTACTTTCCGATGAAGGAGGCATTTCTCGCGGGGCATGCCGGTCGCGACGAAATTCTCGCTCATGGAAACACGGTGAATTCTGCTTACTACCGGGGTGAAAATTTCTTTCCCTCCGCGCCGTCGGCAGGTTGTCTCGTCGCGATGGAATACTGGTCAAAGGACGACGGCACGTTGGTGCACAGCGATCAATTGGCGCTGGTAAAGGCCTTCGTCTCGGGTGGTTCGGATGTAGGCTATCTTGTCGTGGTAGAGCTCGACGATCAGCCGCGACCGGTGCTGCTGGCTGATGTGATTGAAGCGGTGGTTGCGGCGGAACGTGCCGCTATACAACGGTAGCGGTCACCGGCCACCAGCGCTCGATGATCAGCTCCAGTCGCTGATTGCCCTGATACTCCGATAGCGAAACTTTGTACGCCGCGCGCATGGGTTGCGGTGGCATATCGGTACAACCGAAGCGGATGGCGTCAAAGATACGCCCCTCGCGTTTGAGTCGCAGCTTGGTGTGTTTGAGCGCGACGATGCGCGAGTCGATTACCGTGAATTCATCGTCAAACATCGGGGCCGGGAATGCTTGTCCCCATACGTGCTGATGCAGCGCGTGCGCGGTCTCGAAATCAAATTCTGTCAGCGCGAAGCTACCGTCGCTATCGACCCTTCGCTCAAGCTGATCGGGCGTTAGTAGCTCGCTCGCGACCTGCTCGAACTCACGCGAGAAAGCCGGGAAATTGACCTCGGCGATGGTGAGCCCTGCCGCCATCGCGTGACCACCGAATTTACGCATCAGTTCGGGCCTGCGCTTGGAAACGAGGTCGAGCGCGTCGCGCAAATGAAAGCCGGGAATTGATCGGCCAGAGCCTTTGAGTTCGCCGTCATCGCCCGGCGCGAACACAATTGTGGGCCGATGGTGCGCCTCGCGCAAACGACCGGCCACGATGCCAACGACGCCCTGATGCCACGTCGAATCGGTCACGACGATGCTCTTCTGCTCAGGCGTGATGGTCGCTGTGATCAGTTGATCGGCTTCTTCGCGCATGCCCGCTTCGATGCTCTTGCGTTCACGATTGAGTTGATCGAGCTCTTCGGCGATCTCGGCCGCACGGGCCGGATCATCAGTGGTTAAGCATTCGATGCCTAACGATATATCTTCGAGCCTCCCCGCCGCGTTGATACGTGGCCCGAGCATGAAGCCGAGTTCGTAGGCGGTCGCCTTGCTCATGTCGCGTTTGGAGATTTCAAACAGCGCAGCGATGCCGACATTAGCGCGGCCTTCTCGCATGCGGCGCAGTCCCGCCTCAACGAGGCGACGATTCACGCCATCGAGCGGCACCACATCGGCCACCGTACCGAGTGCGACAAGATCGAGCAGGCAATTGAGATCGGGCTGAGTTTCCGGCGTGTACACACCACGCTCACGCAGCTTTGTGCGCAGCGCGAGCAGCACATAAAACATCACACCAACCCCGGCAATCGCCTTGCTCGGAAAGGGGCAACCGGGCTGGTTCGGGTTGACGATGGTGGGCGTGTCGGGAAGCGTATCGCCCGGCAGGTGATGGTCGGTCACTACGACGTCGATGCCGAGTGCCCGCGCCGCCGCGACACCGTCGACGCTGGCGATGCCGTTATCGACGGTGACGATGACTTTCGGCAATTCTTTGGCCGCGAGGGCGACGATTTCTGGCGTCAAACCATAGCCAAACTCAAAGCGGTTCGGCACGATGTAGCTTACCTCGGCTCCCATCGCGCGCAATCCACGCAGGCCAACCGCGCAAGCCGTTGCGCCATCGGCGTCATAGTCAGCGACGATCAGGATGCGTTCGCGATTTTCGATGGCTCGAATCAGTCGCTCGCAGACGGCCTCAATGCCTTTTAACGATGCGGGTGAAGGCAGTTGTGAGAGCTTCCACTCGATGTCTGTTGCCTGCGTGATTCCACGTGCAGCGTAGAGGCGGGAGAAGAGGCGGGAGAAGCCGCTTGCTTCGAGGGCCTTTGATGTCGACTCGTTGACGGTGCGGCGGTGCAGCGCGACGCTGGCGGGAGCGCTCATCATGATTGCTGCAACCTGGTGAGCACTTCAGCAAGTGTGACTTTGCGCTTGAAGGAAGAGAGCAGGCGGGCAGCGACACCCGGCGCGATGGTTGTCAGACGAACGCGAGGACGGCTGTCACCCAGGATGATCGTTTGTGCTGACAAAATTTCCGGAGAGACAGCCGCCCATACTGTTTGCCAGGCCGCCAGATCGCCTTTGCGCATCGCGTTAGCAAAACCGTGTTCGACGTAATTTGCTCCTCTGCCCTGAGGGGAGGGAAGTCTCTTTGCTTGCGCCCGGAAAGCCCACAACCAAACCAGATTCACCGGAGGCAACCTGCGCTCCTCGCGCGCACTATTCACCGGATGCGCATGCAAAAGCATTTGCAGTTCATTCATCCAGCGCTCGACCAGGCGTGCGTCACGACCACGCGGCAAATTGGGTCGCAACAGTTCGCCAACGATCCAGTCCGGGCGTTCAGTCAATACGTCAACCGCTCGATTACAAGTGACCAACCATCGCGTAGCATCAACGAAGTGAAGTCGCACGCCGTCTTCATGCATATACGCATCGGCAGCCTCGCAAAGCACACGAGACTCATCAGCAGAAAGAGAGAGCGTTGATGGATCAACGGGCGTGAGGTCGGCCAGACCGACTGCTGCATGAAGTGGCGTAGCGACGGCCACACTGACTACCTCATCATCACCTGAACTTGACCGATGCGCCAATGCGATACCGTCGGTTAAGTCACCCGAAGCGCCACTAGCTTCCCGCTCGGCATCACTCCATGAACCTGGATACTCTGCAACGGTCGCACGATGCAACAACGACGCGGTTTCCGGAAGCTCGGGCAGCCCTTCACGCAACGCTTTGAGGGTTGCGCGGTCTGGCGGCAATGATCCGGGAAGAAGCAGCATTCGATGTGTCGAGTTTTGCTCCCTCCCTTTCTGGGGGAGGGACAAATTTTCGACGCTACGCCGCGCCTACCGCCTCAATCGCCCGCGTCAAACGCTCACGCTCACCCAGTGTGATCTTCGCGCCGGTTGCGTTGAACGCGCCCAACAAGGTACGAATCGCAGTCATCTTTGCGTCGGGAGCGGTTGGCAATTGCCGACGCTCGGACAACCAGCGCAACTGCTGCATGCGGCGCGCAGTTGCGATTTCTGCGGGTGACTCAATGCCGGAGATCAACTCTGCATCGATAACCAGCGCGCCCGCCGTTTTGTCGGCTGAATCCGTTGCCGGAATCTTTTCGAGTGCTGCCTTCATCGCTCCAATTACGCTGCCGCGCGAGAGCATGACGGCATGCTTTTTCGCGGCGCCAACAGCGTCTTCAAACTTGCGATCCAGATCGAACGCTTTGTCGCGATCAACGTACGGTGGCTCCCGCCATTGCACGCGTGCTTTGGCCAATGCGGCTTCGATCGCTTTCGCGTCCTCACCGCTAGCGAGCGCCTTGACCGCGTCAATCGCCGCATAGCGCAGCTTGATCGCTTCGGAGAACTGCGCCTTCATCGCGTCGCGCTCGGCGTCACGCGCCTTGAACACGGCGTCCGTACTTTTCTTGAATTCGTCCCACAGTCTTTGTTCGTCTTTGCGACGCAGATGCGGCAGGCCTTCTGGGCGCTCAGCGGCCCAGCGCCGTTGCACAACAATCGCGCGGTCGGTGACTTCGCGGGACGGCGTAGCGCTCGCCAGCTCTTGCGCTTCGGCGATCAGTTTTTTGCGACGTGCGATTTCCGGCTCGCGCGCGGCATCGAGCGCGCCGTCAAGCTTGTGCAGAGCGACGTCGAATTTTTCGTCGAGCGCTTTCCATGCTGCGTTGGCAACACCGCCACCTTTTTTCCACTGATCGAACATGGCCGACTTGCGACGCTCGATATCAATCCAGTCACGCGTGGTCCCCTCAGCCAAAGGCGCAGCGGCTTCGTCGGCCAGCGCATGCAAGGTCTCGATAATTTTTTCGCGGCCCGAGGCGTTTTCGTTACGCGCTTTACGCAGCGTGTCGAAGTGCACCTTGGCGGGTGCGTAGGCCTCTTTACAAACGGCGTTGAACTTGTCCCATTTGGGTTTCGGTGCGCCACCGTTTTTTTTGTCGAGCGCTTTCCACTCTTCCTGAATCGCGCGGATTTCTTTGGCTAACGCGTCAGGCGGCAAGGCTGCGGCTTTGAGTGCTTCAGCGCGCGCCATCAGCACGTCGCGAGACTGCCCGTCGCTCCACTTTAGCCAGCTCTCCAGACGTTTGACTTCACCGTCAAGCTCGTTGAGTTTTTGCTCTTCGGGCTTCGGGAAGCGTTTCGCGGTGAACTGCTGGAAAATTTTCGTCGCGGCGTGACGCGAACCACGGACGTCGCCGGCTGCGATCAACTCGGCGAGCTTGGTCAGCGCTTCGTTGGCTGCCGCTAAATCGGCCTCATCGGCGCGCGCAGTGACGATGCGTTCAGGCTTCGGCGTCGCGGCTTTTTCCAAAGCCTGCAGGCGCTTCTCGAAATGCTCACGCGTTGTCGCGTCCGCAGTGGTAAGCCACGCGGTCCACTTGACTTTCCATTCAGTGCTCGCGGCTTCGTAATCAGCGATCGCTTGTGCGTGGTCGGCCGCTGCCTTTGCGTGATCGGCAGCCGCCGCTTCCGTAGCGGCGGTTGTGGTTGCGACTGGAGCTGGCTCGACGACGGCTTCGGGCGTGGTTGCCGATGCGTCTGCACTGGCTTCGCTCGTGCCTGAAACTTCAGGTGCCGTACCCGCGTCAACGGTATCCGAAGCGATAGCTACTGCTTCCGGCGCGACGACTGCAGCGTCCGGTGCCGCCACTTCTGCGGCCGGCGCAATGGGTTCATCCGTGCTCTCAACCGTCGCCGCAATTGTGGCCTCGGCAACGGGTTCGGCTATCGCTTCCGACGTTGCTACCACCTCTGCGGGCGTATCCACTATCGCCGACGGCGCAGTTTCAACCTGAGTCAATTCAACGGCAACCGGTTCAACTCGTGCGGGCCGCGCTTTCTTCGCGGGAGCCGCGCGCTCAGGCCGCGCCGGGCGCGCTGGAATGGACGCGAGCAGAGCCTCACCTGCGGCATTGCGTTCACGTGCTTGCTGCTCGGCGGCGATGGATGCATGCACTTGCTGCAACTGTTGCGCAAGTCCGGCGTCGAGCACGGGCGATCTCTGCGCCTGCGTAGCTTCCGTCGCAAGCGCGTCCAGTTCTTCGGGGCTCATTTCGCCGGCTTTTTTGCCTTTGAGTGAAAGTCCAGCGACCTGCATCGCAAGTGCTTCGTGCATGCGGCGCGCAACAGATTCGTTTTGCATCTTGCGCTGCAAACCAGCGAGCAGCGAATCGAAGCGAACTTTGCGTTCACTATCGACGGTGAGTTTGGCCCAGGCCCGTTGTGTATCGACCAGCCGCGTCAACGGGACCTCGTCCGCTTCGGACCAACCCTGCAATTGCGCGAGTAATACGTCAGCTTCTTGCGACGCCTTGTCGTGCGTTTGTAGGTAGAGGACGCGGTCGTGGCAAGCCTTGCCGATCCGCTTGTCGTGATCGCGCCAGTGCAGGTGCAGCTTGTCGAGTAACGCTAAATCGCTGGTGGCCGTGATCGCATCCATCTTCGAGCCGACCGGCGCGCTGCTTGCAAGCCAGGCTGTCAGATCATTCGCGGCGACTTTGGCGGCAGCGGTTTTCCAGGCAGTTGACGAATCCTCGCGCACTGCTGCGGCAACGACTGCCAGCGGCAAATCGGCCTCGGGCGCGCTTGTTGCAACGAGCGCGCCCCAGCGGGCGGCTGCGGCGGTTTGAATGCCCGCGTCTGGGTCGGCCAGCGCGCTCTTCAGCGTCGCCACGCTGATTGAGCGGGCGAGCGCTGCCAGACGCACGCGAATGTCGGCGTCGCCCGTAGCAAGGGTGTGGAGGGCTAAGTCTTCTGCTGCAAGGTCTGCAACAGCGGTCAGCCGTTCGTCGGCGTTCGAGCTCTGCCATTTTGGCGAGCCCGAGAAAAGCGATTTCAGCACAGTGATAATTCGTTCGTTGAGTCGAGTCGTGGATTTTAGGCGTGTTGGTCGTTCAACAGCACGCTTGTGGTTCAGGCGACCAGCACCCTTGCGGTTCACGCGAGCAGCAAACTTGCGGTTCAAGCAGCCGTCGCCCCATAGAATCAGCGAGTGAACTCCGATCTAGCCCGCATCTTTGGCCCCGAGGGGCAACTCGCCGCCGCCCACCCCAATTTCCGCTCGCGCACGCAGCAGGTCGAGATGGCAGAAGCCATCGCCGAGGCCATTGCCGACAACGCCCAGCTCATTGCCGAAGCGGGCACCGGCACCGGAAAAACTTTTGCTTATCTGGTTCCGGCGCTGCTTTCCGGCGGCAAAGTGATCATTGCCACGGGCACCAAAACGTTGCAGGATCAACTGTTCGACCGTGATCTGCCGCGAGTGCGTGCCGCGCTGCAAATTCCGGTGGAAACGGCGCTGCTCAAGGGTCGCAGTAACTATGTGTGTCACTATCACCTGAACCGCACGCGCAGCGAAGGGCGCTTCACGGCGCGCGAACATATCGCTCATGTACAGCGAGTGTCGGCCTTCGCGGAGCGCAGCCTGACGGGCGACCGCGCCGATTGCGAGACGGTGCCCGAAGGCTCTCCCGTGTGGCCGCTGGTGACCTCAACCCGGGAGAACTGCCTCGGAAGTGACTGCGCACATTACAAAGAGTGTTTCGTCATGAAAGCGCGGCGTGACGCATTGACTGCCGACATCGTGGTCGTGAATCATCATCTGTTGTTCGCGGACATCGCGCTTAAAGACGATGGGTTGGGCGAGTTATTACCCGCGTGCAACACCGTCATCATCGACGAGGCGCACCGCGCTCCCGATGTCGCCACCGTGTTTTTTGGCGAATCGACCAGCATGCTGCAGGTTACCGAGCTGGCTCGTGACGCTGAGCTGGAGCAGCGCAGGAAGGCAAGCGACGCGCCTGATTTACTGAAGGCTGCGCAGGCCGTAGGCATGGCCGCGAGGGCGTTGCGCCTTGGGTTCGACGCGGGTACGGGCAAGTATTTGCGCGTCGATGCGCTGACGCGGCGTGAATTTGTGGACGCGCTGGATCGGTTGGTGGAAGACACCAGCACGCTGGCCGACGAAATCGAGCGTTACGAGGATCGAAGTGAAGAAATGCCGGGGCTCAAGGCCCGTGCTATAGCGGGCGCGGGCCGGCTAGCGGATTGGCGCGACGATTCACGGGGCGACCTGATCCGCTGGGCCGACGTATCGACGGGCGGCTGGCAGCTTCACGCCACGCCGCTGTCGGTCGCCGAAGTCTTCAAAAAGCAGACGGAATCGTCCGCTCGCAGCTGGATATTCACTAGCGCAACACTCTCAGCGGGCGGGGATTTCTCGTTGTTCGCCCGGCAGCTGGGTCTCGACGCCACGAAATCAAAATCGTGGGCGAGCCCGTTTGATTACGCCACCGCAGGCCGTACCTACGTTCCGAGAAATCTTCCGCCCCCCAATTCACCGGAACACACCAAAGCGGTCATTGCCGAGGCTCTGGAGTTGGTAGCGCTCTCGGGCGGGCGAGCTTTTTTGCTCTTCACCAGTTTGCGCGCGCTCCGCCAATGCGCCGAAGTATTTCCGAGTCTGCTCAAAGAGCGCGACCTTGACTTCCCGGTGCTCACGCAAAACGAAGCGCCAAAAGGCGAGTTACTGCGCCGATTCCGCGAACTGGGAAACGCCGTGCTGATTGGTTCACAGAGCTTTTGGGAAGGCGTCGACGTCGCGGGCGACGCGCTCTCGCTAGTGGTCATCGACAAGCTCCCGTTCGCGCCTCCAGACGATCCGGTGCTCGCCGCGCGCATGAAGCACCTGGAAGAAGCAGGCGGTAGCCCGTTCATGGACTGGCAGATTCCGCAAGCCGCGATATCGCTGAAACAGGGCGCGGGCCGATTGATCCGCTCAGAAACTGATCGCGGCGTACTCGCAATTTGCGATGATCGACTGGTGACGAAGGGCTACGGGCGAATCCTGCGAGCCAGTTTGCCACCGATGCCGTTTACGAGGGAGCGCGTCGATGTTGCTACTTTTTTTGATACGCAGCGTGAATGGCGGCGTAGCAACGGCAACTAGCAGGAAAGAACTACCAGAACTTCCACCAGGCCGATCCAGAACTGACCGCCGCACGGTTAAACGTCGAGCGATACACCCGCTCGGTATCCGCCGCGACTTCCGTGTTCCCCATCGCCTTGTAGCTCTGCACCATGATTCGCAGTGCTTCTTCGTTGGCAGGGGTGTTCGGGAAATTGGTCAGGCAGCTCTGGGCTCTGTTGATGGCCGCCTGATAAGCACCGCGATTGTAGTAATAGCGAGCGATGTGCGCTTCGTTTTGCGATAGCGCATTGACGAGGTAGCGCAGGCGCAGGCGCGAATCGCCCGTGTATTTGCTCTGCGGGAACTTGTCGACCAGCGTTTTGAACGTGGTGTAGGCCTCGCGGGCGGACTTCTGATCGCGTTCGGACAAGTCCTGAGTGGCGATGAACGAGAGCAGGCCCAAGTCTTCAATGAAATTGGCCAAACCCTTGATGTAGTAGGCGTAATCGACGTTTTCGTGATTAGGGTAGAGCTTGATGAAACGGTCGGCGGCGGCAATCGCCTGCGCCCGCTCACCGAGCTTGTATTGGGCGTAGGCGGTGTCGATAATCGCCTGCTGCGACTGCACGCCATACGGGAAGCGGGATTCGAGCGTTTCGTACAGCTTTACGGCTTCGGTGAAGTTGCCGGCAGAAAGCGCGTCTTTGGCACGCTTATACAATTGCTCCACGCTCTGCTTTTGCGGGTCTTCGGTTTTGCCAAACATGCCGCTCATGGAGCCGCAACCGGACAACAGCACGCTCGCCATGAGCATGAAAACAAGACTTTGTACTTTAGCGGCTAGGCGCATGGCTTTTCCTGAGGATCACATCGAAACATCGAACACAAACCGGATTATAGGTGGCGAAATTGGACGCGACGCGGTTGTTGCGACAAGGCTCTGGCTATGACTCAGGAAATCACGATTCCGTTCTCGTTGTCAGGCACCCGGCTGGACGGGGCGTTAGCGCAGCTTTTCCCGGAGCATTCGCGCAGCCGGTTAAAGTCGTGGCTTGAGGAAGGCCACGTCACCGTCGATGGCGAGGTGCTACCGGGAAAAACGAAGCTCGAGGGCGGCGAAATTCTTATCGCGAACCTGCCTGAGCCGGAAATTCAGACCGTAGCGCTGGCCGAGGACATACCGATCAGCGTTATCTTTGAAGATGAGCATTTGCTGGTGATCAACAAACCGCCAGGGCTGGTCGTGCATCCGGGTGCAGGCAATCGCGAAGGCACGCTGCTGAATGCGCTGCTACATCATGCGCCGCAGCTTGCGAACGTCGCCCGCGCCGGCATCGTGCATCGGCTCGACAAGGACACGAGTGGCGTGATGATGGTTGCCAAAACCGCGCTGGCACAGACGCATCTGGTACGCCAGCTTCAGTCGCACAGCGCCTCAAGAGAGTACGTTGCGCTGGTGCATGGTGAGGTGAAAAAAGGCGGTACGATCGAGAATATGATCGGTCGCCATCCGAAAGATCGCACCCGTCAGGCGGTCGTGGTGTTCGGCGGTAAGACGGCGGTGACGCATTACAAGGTGCGTGAGGCGTTTGGCGGCCCGGCGCTTAAGGGGCGGCACTACACACTGCTGGAATGTCAGCTGGAAACCGGGCGCACGCATCAGATTCGCGTTCACTTGTCGAGCCAGCAGCGACCGCTAGTGGGCGACGCGACGTACGGCAAGCGAGGGGATGTGATGTTCGGTCGGCAGGCGCTGCACGCTTGGCGCTTGACCGTGATTCATCCGTTTACGGGCGAGAAAAAGCGCTTCGTCGCACCGATGTCCATCGACATGAAAAACCTGCTGAAAGGCCTGCGCGCCGAGCGCGATAACTTGCCGGAAGAAGACGACTTCGATGATGATTTCGAAGAAGACGGCAATGAGTTTATTTATGTGCGTGATTGACCACGGAGTCTCTTTTTGTGGGAGCGGCTTTAGCCGCGATTTCGCTCCAAGTCACCATTCGCGGCTAAAGCCGCTCCCACAAGTGCAAGCGAGCGTTCGCAGTTCCCCTTCGTGGTCGAGCTAATCGTTCCAGACTGGCCGGTGTCGAAAAACGTCTCATCTGCGATGACGACACGGCGAGGTGGCGTCAGTCGCGCGCCCTATGATGAATTGAATCTGGGCTACGCGACAAAAGATGATCGTGCTTCGGTTGTTGAAAACGAGACACTCGTTGCCAGCGCGATGGGCGTTCCGACAGAGGCAATTCGTTGGGCTTGTCAAGTCCACGGCGTTGACGTGCATCCTGCGGAATTGTTGCCTGTGAATGCTCAGTTGGGCGCGACGACGATCACGGGCGACGCTATCGTGAGCCACACGCCAGGTCTTGTTTGCGGGATCAAAGTCGCGGATTGCATGCCGGTATTGTTTGCGGCGCGCGATGGAACGGCCGTCGGCGCTGCGCATGCCGGCTGGCGAGGGCTTTCAGCCGGCGTGCTGGAGAAAACGGTGACTGCGATGCGCGCCGATCCGGGCGAAATCGTGGCCTGGATGGGGCCTTGCATCGGACCGAACGCGTTCGAAGTGGGCGAAGATGTTCGTGACGCTTTCATCAAACATGATGCGCGCGCCGCTGCACATTTCTCCGCGCGAACCACCCCTGGAAAATTTCTCTGCGACATGTACTCCATCGCCCGCTTGCGGCTTGCTCGGCTGGGCATTGCGCAAGTGACAGGTGGCGACTACTGCACGTTCAATCAACCGGAATTATTTTTCTCGCATCGCCGAAATCCGTTGACGGGTCGCATGGCAGCCTTTGTGTGGATCAACGCGCGCAGGGATACTGCGTAGCGTGCGTTCACGAATCTCCGTGATAATTCCCGCATGCCTCAAATAGCTGTGACTAAACGCGCATCTCCTGCCTCGCCTTCCGCCTCTGCCGAACGGCCCGCAGATGCGCTGGCATGGATTGAGACGCGCGTCGGTCATGCGGCGGCGTTGCGCGGCGCGGCGTCGGGTGAGTTGCTGCAAAAACTTCGCCTTGATGAGGACTGCGTGATCGCAGCGCAGCTCACTGTATTGCCCGCAGATGCGGAGACCGAGGCGGCGGTGCTCGAAGCGTTCGGCCCCGAAATCGCAAGTCTTTTCTCAGGCGTGCACCGAATGGCCACGATGCAGGGGCTATCGAAGCCGTCGGTTGCGCCGACGACGCATGCGGTAGCCGCAGAGCAAGCGCAGCAAACCGAGGCCTTGCGCAAGATGTTGCTGGCGATGGTGGGTGATGTGCGCGTGGTTCTGATCAAGCTCGCGGAGCGATTGGTATCGCTTCGCAGCGCCGCGCTGTCAACGGAAGCCCGACGCAACGAGAGCGCAAAAGCCGAGGCGCGCGAGGTGATGGAAGTGTTCGCGCCGCTGGCCAATCGCCTCGGTGTCTGGCAGATCAAGTGGGAGCTTGAAGACTTGTCCCTGCGTCTTCTGGAGCCAGCTCAATATCACAGCATTTCGCGCTATCTCGACGAGACGCGCATCGAGCGTGAGGCCTACATCGACACCACCAAAGCGGTGTTGCGTGACGCGCTGGAGAAGGCGGGAATCAAGGGTGAAATCACCGGGCGCTCAAAACACATCTATTCGATTTACGACAAACTGAAGCGCAAGCGCTGTGCGATTGAGGAGCTATACGACATCCGCGCCTTGCGCGTTATCGTTCCCGAAATGAAGGATTGCTACGCGACGCTTGGCATCGTACACAGCATGTTTCAGCCGGTGCCCGGCGAGTTTGACGACTATATCGCGAAGCCGAAAGCGAACCACTATCGCTCGCTGCACACCAGCGTCATTGGTCCGCACAACCGCGCACTTGAAGTGCAGATTCGCACGCAGGACATGCATCAGTCGAGCGAGTACGGTGTCGCCGCGCACTGGAACTACAAAGAGGGCGGGCAGGCCGCGCGTGACGCCAGTTTCGCCGCGAAGATCGCTAGCTTGCGGCAGGTGCTGTCGTGGGGTAATGAGGTTAGTTCGCCTGGTGAGTTGCTGGCTGGGTTCAAGTCGTCATTGTTCGAAGAGACGATTTTCGTACTAACGCCACAAGGCAAGATCATCGATCTGCCGAAAGATTCGACACCGATTGATTTCGCCTACGCTGTGCATTCGGGGCTTGGCCATCGCTGTCGCGGCGCGAAGGTTGACGGCATGATGGTGCCACTCACGACGCCGCTCAAAAATGGTCAACGCGTTGACGTCATCACGGTGAAAGAGGGCGGTCCGTCGCGCGACTGGCTCAACCCAGACAACGGCTATTTGCACAGTAGTCGTGCACGGGCTAAAGTGCGGCAGTGGTTCAATGCGCTCGATTCGCAGGAGACACTTTCGCATGGTCGCGCCGTGGTCGAAAAAGATTTGCAGCGACACGGACAGACCGCGCTGAGCCTCGACAAACTGGCGCATGAAGCGGGCTTCAAGTCGCCCGAGGAATTGTTTGGTGTTGTCGGTCGCGCCGAACTCAGTACGCGCGAACTTGACCTCGCGATCCGAAAGGCGGCGGGCTTGCTCGATGCCGCGCCCGACCCGCAGGCACGTGAAGTCCACACCAGCCGCAGCAAGGCGAAATCAGGTGGCGGCGGCATTCTGGTGGTCGGTGTCGACAAGCTGATGACCGGGCTCGCCAAGTGCTGCAAACCGGTGCCACCGGATCCGATTGTGGGATTTGTCACACGGCTTAAAGGCATCACCATTCATCGCCACGAATGCAGCAACGTCATCCGCATGATGGCGCAGGAGCCCGGTCGCATCATCACCGCCGATTGGGGGGAAGCGGCGCAGGATGATGTGTTCAGCGTGCAGATTGAGGTGATGGCGAATGATCGTCAGGGCTTGTTGCGCGACATCTCGGACGTGCTGGCGCGTGAAAAAATTAACGTCACTGCGGTGAACACCTTGTCCCGTGATTTCATGGCGAAAATGAAATTCACGGCCGAGGTGAAAAGTATCGATCAACTGCGTGGTGCACTGGTGC
>JBBRVM010000010.1:0-19236 GCA_038246865.1 Burkholderiales bacterium | reverse complement strand
TGCTGCTCTTCGTGTTGATGTAGACCGGATTGCTGTCAGCATCCAGTCGCGCGAGGTAGTAAGTCGATCCGTTCCTTTCAAACGAACGGAGCTGGTCGGAGTGCTTGCTCAGGTAGAGAAGAACACGCGCCTCTTCGCGTTCGAATTTTGCCTGAAGCTCGGCACGGAGGCGCGCCAGTTCATCGGCTTGGGTCGACTTGCTGATTTCCTTTCGTTCCTCCGCGCTCTGGGCAGCAATAGTCGTGCTGACACATAACGCGATCGCTGCTGCGGATCGATGCCATTGACTAATCATGGGGTACTCGTCATTAACGTAATGTCCATTTAAAAGACGCGCTCAGGTATGGCATGAACTATCTTCCAGTATCGCGATTAAGTCTTTGGTATCGTCCTTAAACGTTCTTAATTGCACAACTGTGTCGTAAACTAGGAAAACCCCAAGAGACTAGAAAAACAGAGTGCGTCCACCTAGCGTCTCTTCCTCCGGCAACGCGGTCAAAGACATGAGTTTTGGCCGCTTTGTCATCCAGTGCGCAGCGCGGCAGGTGGTCGTCAATGGTCAACCGGCAAGGCTCGGCGCACGCGCTTTTGATGTGCTGATGACGCTGGTTGAGCGGCGCGACAAAGTGGTCAGCAAAAACGAACTACTGGATGTCGTCTGGCCCGGTCTGGTGGTCGAAGAGAACAATCTTCAGGTGCACGTTTCGACGCTCCGAAAGCTGCTGGGGCCGCAGACCATTGTCACCATTCCGGGGCAGGGTTATCGGTTTGCAGCCCCTCCGGATGATGCATTCGGCGCACCCGCAACATCCGATACCAGTGCAATCACAATGGCGGCGAGCACTGCCGCCAGTCGGATCGGAAATCTACCGTCGCAATTGCCGCAGCTGTTGGGTCGCGAAACCGAACTGGCAACGCTCGCAACGCTGTTGCCTTCGCACCGCCTGATCACCATCACCGGCGCGGGCGGCATGGGCAAAACGCGACTGGCTCAGGCTGCGGCACTTGCGGTAAGCCATGATCGCTCGGCCTACCCCGTTGGTGTGTGGCTGGGTGAATTCGCACCCGTCAATGATCGGCAACTGGTACTGGTGAGTCTCGCACGCACACTCGGCGTTGCGCTTGACGCAGACGCCAGCGCCGATGAATTGGCCGAGCGCCTGGCCGACCGAAAAATGTTGGTTGTGCTGGACAACTGCGAGCATATCGCTGCTTATGTTGCAACCGTCGCTACGGCGCTCTTGCTAGCTGCGCCGCATGTGCGTCTGCTCGCCACCAGCCTGGAATCGTTGAAGTTGGCGGACGAGCAGGTCATGCGACTGGGCGCGCTCTCGTTGCCGCATGATGAGCAGGACGATGCGCACGACCACAAGCGCTACGGCGCTGTGGCACTGTTCGCAACACGTGCGCGCGAGGCGACGCCGCAGTTCGTATTAGGCAGCGATAACCAGTCCGCAGTCGTCGACATCTGCCGTCGGCTCGACGGCATTCCACTGGCGATTGAGTTCGCGGCGGCGCGCTTGCCGCTGTTGGGCATTGAAGGTTTACGGCGCCGACTTGACGACCGTTTTCGCCTGCTTGTCGGCGGCACGCGCCTCGCGCCGCAACGCCAGCAAACGCTCTATGCCGCGCTTGAGTGGAGCCACGCGCTGCTCGCGCCGGACGAGCAGATCGTGTTTCATCGATTGGGGGTTTTCAAAGGCAGCTTTGGGCTTGACGCGGCGCAAGTCGTTGGGGCCGACGGCGACTACGACGAATGGGTGGTGCTCGATCACCTGGCCGCGTTGGTCGACAAGTCTTTGGTCATCAGCGAACCCGGGGTGGAGCCGCGCTATCGGTTACTTGAAAGTGCCCGCGCCTTTGCCCTGGAGCGTTTGCAGGAAACCAGCGAGCTGTCCGCTGCAATGCGGCGTCTCGCAGAGGCAGTGCTTGTGCAATTCGAAACCGCGTTCGCCGCGCGCTGGACCGTCAACACGGCAGAACTGCTGTCGAACACGCTGCCAGACATTGACAACTTGCGCGCTGCGCTTGTATGGGCGGCACGTGATGCGGGAGATCCGGCTTGCCTGGCGGCCCTGGTTGGCGCTGCGAGCTGGTTCTGGAAGCCAGCCAACGTGGCAGCGGAGGGCGTGCGCTGGAACAAAACGGCGATAGAGTGCATTCCTGCGCGCACCCCGCCGATCATTGAGGCGAGACTGTTGCTGGGCTTTGCCGTTCTATCGGGACAATCGGAGGCGGGCAAGGAACTCGCGGCACTGCATCGGGCGGTATCACTTTATCGTGCTGTCGATGACCGACGTGGGCTTTACGAGTCGATGACTGTCCTCGCGCAGAAGCATATCTGGCAGCACGACTTGCCCGCTGCCGAGGCCGCCATTGCCGAGGCAGACGATCTTTATGAGGACACCTGGCCACCGGTCATGCGCGAAGGTCTCTTGACGGCGCGCACGTATTGGCTGGAGGTGTCCGGTCGCGCGGCTGAGGGCGAGCCGTTGATGGCAGAACTGGTGGCGCTAATGCGATCACTCGGCGACGAGCGCAAGCTTGATCACGCGCTGATGCAAATGGCGGAAAGTCTGTTTGTTCAGGGCAAGGCGGCGGAGGCGATCACCATGCGACGCGAAGTCGTGCAGCGCATCGGTGCCCGTCGCGTGAACTATGCAGCGAGCAACCTCGGCAATTTATGTGCGGCGCTCACCTTTAACGACGAACTCGACGAGGCGCTGCAAATCGCACGAGCCGCTTTCCCGCTGATTCAACACGAAGGCTCACTACGCACCTTTGCCGATCACTTCGCCCTGCTCGCCTGCAAAATGGGGCGACACGCTGACGGCGCGCGGCTTCTGGGGCGTTCAGACGCCAATTTCAGCGCGTCTGGATTCGAGCGCGAAGAGAGCGAGTTGCGAGCTGTGCGTATGACGCGGGATGGACTTCAAACAGCAATGTCTGCCAGCGAACTGGATAAACTTCTGTCTGACGGCGCGGCAATGACCGACGAGGCGGCTATTCGGGCTGCGCTCGGGATCGACCGACGTAGCGCTGAGCGCGCCGTTTGAGCGCAGTAGGCAACGTGAGCGCCGCATGCGCTGTGACCCCCGTGAGCGGGGCGACGTATGCATTTGGCAACCACTTCGTTCACCGTGAAGCACGGCTGGTGCTTGTCAGTGGCTCGCCCGCCAGGCTGAGCGCTCGCGCCTATGACGTGCTAGTGGCGTTGATTGCGCGTCGTGATCGCGTAGTCAGCAAGAGTGAACTGCTCGCCGCCGTGTGGCCAGGTTTGGTAGTGGAGGAGAACAACCTTCAGGTGCATATCTGGGCGCTGCGAAAGCTGCTTGGGACGCAGACTATTTCAACGATCCCAGGGCGCGGTTATCGCTTTACTGCATCGCTGAATTCGGAGACTGACGAAGACAGTGACGTTGCTGCTGTAGCGCTTCCCAGCCTGGCAATTGCTGACGATTCCGCTGACGCTACACAAGCGCTTTTTGGTCGTGAAAAGGATCTGATCGACTTGCCGCAATGGCTAACTGCACATCAACTCGTCACGGTGATCGGCTCTAGCGGCATTGGCAAGACGACGCTGGCGAAAGCAGTCGCGGCAACGGCAAAGACTGCGTTCAACGATAGCGTCTGGGTAGTCGATCTAGCTGCGCTGTCTGACGGTGCGCAACTGGTGCCCGCGATCGCGCGCGCCCTGAATGTGACGCTCCGCGAAGGGCCTGCAGCCAGCGCGCTGGCGAAAGCGCTGGCGGGCAGATACCTGCTGATCGTGCTTGATAACTGTGAGCATCTATTGCTGCCAGTCGCTGCGCTCGTGAGCGACCTGATGAATGCTGCATCGCAGCTGCATCTGCTCACCACCAGCCAGGAGCCGCTGAAATTGACCGGCGAGCAGCTTTATCGCCTGGGTGCGCTTGCCCTGCCCGATCAAATCACGCTGGCGAAGGCAGAGCAGGCAGGTGCGGTTCGCTTGTTCGTTGAGCGCGCGCGCCAGGCCGATTTTCGCTTCACGCTAACCGAAGAAAATGTCGCGGTCGTGGTGGACATTTGCGCCCAGCTTGATGGCGTGGCGCTGGCCATAGAACTGGCGGCGGCGCGCATCGCCCTGCTAGGCGTTCACGGCGTGCGCGATCGCCTCGGACAGCGCTTGAGTTTGCTCAGCAGTTCACGCAAGACGCCCAGCCTGACAGCGCGCCATCAAACGCTGCGGGCGGCGTTGCAATGGAGTCATAGCCTGCTCTCCACCGAGCAACAAATCGTGTTTGGGCGGCTCGGTGTGATGTCGGGACGATTCAGCCTTGAAGCGGCGCAGTGGGTTGCAAGCGACGCGGCAATTGACGCATGGGAAGCGCTCGATCATCTCGGTGCACTGGTCGAAAAATCGCTGGTGGCGGCGGAACCGGATGCACGCGGCGAGATGTCCTATCGCCTGCTGGAAACCATGCGGCACTTCGCGTTGGAACGACTCAAAGAGGGCGGTGAAGAAGCGAACACGCGCGAGCGTCATCTCGCGTTTTGCCTTGATCTCGCCGAACGCGCCGCCGCGCCGCTTGAGGGTCCGCAGCAAGGTGCATGGCTCGCACGAATGGACATCGACCGCGACAACCTGCTCGCAGCGCACGCCTGGTGTGATCACGCCGAGAACGGCACTGAGCGAGGCCTGCGACTGGTAACGTCGCTACGCCGTTTCTGGCTCAGTCGCGGCATGATGGTGCAGGGGCAGCAGGCAACTCTGGCCGCATTGGCTCGACCCGGTGCAGAACAGTCGCAATTCTTGTTTTGTGATGCTCTGCTCGAAGCAGGCCATCTGTGCTCCTATCGTGGGCTTGATGCCGAGGCGCTCGGATACTTCGCACAAAGTATCGCGGTTGCGCGACGCAACGGCTTTTCCAGTAAGCTGGCGCTAGCACTGTCGCGGCATGGATATGCGCATCTGAGTCTGGGTGAGTGCGTGCCCGCGCGTCGTTATCTGGAAGAAAGCGTAGCCATTGCGCGGGCGTTACCCGAACGGAGCAGCGTCGTCGACGTCGCTACCAATTCACTAGCGGAACTTGAACGCTCCGAAGGCAATATCGCAGCCGCGAAAGCGCTCTACGAAGAGGGGTTGCGCGGGGAAAGAGCCGAGGGGGACCGTCTGCGCACAATGATTGCGCTCAACAATTTGTCGATGGTTGCAGTGGTCATGAACGAGCCGATGCGAGCGCGCGACATGCTGCTTGAGTCGCTCGCCATCTCCGACGAACTGGGCTCACGGCGCGGCCGACTGGTGGTGATGGAAGTCTGCGCCGGGCTCGCGGCCGCGCTCGAACGATGGCCGCTGACGCCGCGCTTCGACGCTGCCGCCGATATTCACACGGTGCAGATGGGCCGACGTCGCGATGCTCCGGACGCGCTTTTCTTGGCACCGTTATTGGAAAACGCCAACGCGGCGCTCGGTGCCGACGCGTATGCGGCGATAATCGCAGCGGGACGAGCACTTTCGTACGACCAAGCCGTGGCAGAAATGACCCAATGGTTGAAGGACTTAAAGTCAACAGCTTAGCTCTGTAATGACGACTACACGAGGGCTAAGAGCGATTTATGTCACAAACCGAGTTATAGAAAAAAACTCATATAGGCCCTATGCAGTGGACATTCCAGCCAAAAGCTGAGTCAATTTCTCTGCCGCAGGCCCCGCACTTTTGCTGTAGCGTTGCAGCAGCGCGAGTTTGTCGGTTTCTTCCGGTGTAACGCGACTGGCCATCGCTGAAAAAGCATCGAGACGCGACTGGCCAATCCAGTTGCGCAACTCAGGATTTTTTGACCAGCGACGCTGGTTCATCATGCTCACTGCCAACATCGTGAGCCAGTGAAACGGTTGATCCGGCATCGGAATCACCGAGCACAGTTCGTTCATTTCAGCTTCGCTCATGGCGTCCGCGTACTTCGCCTCGATGTGCGCAATCAGCGCGCCGCTAAAGGTTGGCTGAAACGTGCGCACCATCTGCGGCGTGATCTTGTTGCCTTCGAAAATCGGCACAATCGGTCGCCGCTCGACCGCGCTTGCGGAGCAATCCACATAGAGACGATGCGGGTCGGATGGCACTATGCCATGGGCAAGCACGATGCGATCTGCCTCGATGCGTTGCACACGGCCAAGACGCACAATATTTCTTATCTGACGCAGCTCCGTCAGCTCGGCCTGCGAGACGACTGCCCCGTGATACATGCTGGGCTGAACGGTCGCGTCAAGGCGCAACAGTTGACCGTTCGCTTCCAGTTTCACGAACAGCTCATGCACCGATTCTGCCTGCGCGAGCACTTCCATTTGTGTCGCGAACGAACCGTATGACTGTGTGAAAAACTCCTCGCCCGGCTGCACGTTGGCACGATCCTGAAACCACGAATCACGCGGCACGATCCAGCAAATGTCTCTTGGCGCAACTCCGCTATCGAGCAGCCATAGCGCCGCGTCAATGCCTGTCTTTCCCGCTCCCACGACAACGTAGCCCGAAGGCGGCCGCTTCACACGCGGCAACTCGTTCAGCGGCACGCACTTCACCCCCGGCGCGATGGCGTATTTTGGTGGATGCGTTGATGGTACCGACGTGTTCAGGTACGACGTGTCGATGATTTTTTTTCGGACGTTGACGCTCTTCATTTCGCCGGACATGAGGGACTTGAATTCATGGACGGTCTTGTAGTCACCAACGTAGTTACACATCGGAAAATAGTGGACGCGACCCGACGCTAGAAAAGCCTGCATGAGCTGCTCGTAATAACTCACCAACTCCGCACCCGTAGCGCGATCACACATTCCCAGATTAAGACGTGTGGCATCGCGCACCTCACTGCCGAGTCTGCGCGAATTCACACCGTAATACGCCGACGGTTGATGCAGTCGAACGAACGGATAGGCGTCGTTCCAGTGCCCGCCCGGCCCATGATGGCGATCAACGATCACCATGCGCGCGTCGGTCTCGTGAAAGAGCACATCAACGAATGCCATGCCGACCGCACCGCTGCCAACGACAAGGTAGTCACAATCAGGGGTATTCATCGTCACTTTCTGTAGGGACAGCGTTAATTCCCTAGGCTCACGTCATCATGTCATTAGCGAGGTTCGTAATAATAGCCAGCAAAACGCTGCGCGCCGTCGCCAGATCGTCAGCCGACAAACCAGCCGCACCAACACGGTTCACCTCTTCGGCAAGTGGCACCAGTTTTTTCTTTAGCGCACGGCCTTCGTCGGTGAGAAATATGTGAACGTTTTTCTTGTTCGTCGCCATTTGCTGGCGCACGATCCAGCCGCGCCCTTCCATCGCACGCACAACGGTGAACGTAGTCGGCTCCATGACGCCGACCTCGTCGCTCAATTGCTTTTGCGTCAAGCCATCATGCTCCCAGAGCACTCGCAAAAAAGTCCAGTGCCCGAATGGCACGTCGTGTTCAAAGAGTCGTAGCTGCAAGGCGCGTTGAAACGAGCGCGTCGCGTCTTTCACCAGATGCGCAAAACGGTCATCGGGCACCGCCTCCCGCCAGTGACGGAGAATGGTTTGCGATTCACCGCCTTGCACGGGCTTGCGTGTCGGACGGCGCGGTGAGTTTGTAACGGCGAGTGAGCTCATCACCCGATTATCGCCGCCACGGAACCTGCCATTCAAGCGTGATATCACAATCGTCGCGCGCCGACGCAAGCATGGCAAGGCAGGCCTCAGTCGTCGCTCGCGCCCATGGGCCATCGTGCCTCACACTTGAACTCACGCCCCCGCGCAAAGTGGCCCAGACTTCGTCAATGACTTCGCGTCGCGGCACATCAGAAAGCGGCACCGGCACGAAGTCACGCGTCGCGTCCGAGCAAATCCAAATGCCGGTCGGCGTGAGCCGCAAATCAGCACGATCACAGCTGACGATGATCGGCCCAAAATGCTCGTGCGCCGTGGGCATCGGGCCGGGCACATAGCCGGGGCCGCCGTAGTTGCGCGCCGCTTTCGCACTGGCTTCCGTCTCTGGACCTGCAGCAATCACGTTTAGTCGAGCGCGGGCGCGGCCGTAAGCGTTTGCGTCCATCACTACCCCCAGCTCGCCAACCCCTTCCATCCACTCGTCGCTGTTGAAATGTCCGTAGCCACTGTACGTCATACTGGCGAACGCACCGCTCTCAAACCGGAGCAGAGCGCTGTACGCGCCTTCGGTCGCGCGCGTCGCGTCCCACTTCCCGGTCAACGCGCGCACAGTGTGCAACATGCCGCCACCGAGCAGGCGAATAATGTCCATCTGATGCGCAGCCTGACTGTGCATCACGCCTCCGCCATCTTCCGTTTTCAGCTCTTCAGGACGACGCGGGCGATACAAAAAATCGGTGTAATTCAAGGCGTGAATCATGCGCACCTCGCCGACTGCACCGCTGTCGATCATCCCTCGCGCTCTTAGCACGGACGCATCAAAGCTGTGACTGGGCCCGACGATCAGCGCGCGTCCCGCTGCGCTCATCGCATCAATAGCGCGAGTGCAATCATCGAGCGTGATCGCCATCGGCTTTTCGAGCAAAACATCCTTACCGTGCGCTGCCGCCAGCGCGACGTGTTGCGCATGAAACTGATGCGGCGACGCGATGTAGATCAGCTCCACACTTTCGTCGGCGCACAGCGCTTGGGCATGCTCATAAGTCCGTCCCGAGAAGTCTTTCTCAAATTGCGAGCGTGCGGCAGGGTACGGATCGCACGCTGCGACGAGTCGCACGCGTGTGTCACGTTGAAAGGTATTGAGCATCAATGTGAACGCGCGACCAAGCCCGATCACGCCCACACCAATCGGAGCTGCGCTCATAGATCGAGCACCAGTTCGCCGGTCGCCGCCCGCGACACACACACCATGATGTGGTCTGCCTTTTCCTGCTCACTCAGCACCCTGTCCCGATGCTCAACATCGCCGGAAATCAGCCCCGTTTTGCAAGATCCGCAGGTTCCGCTTTCGCACGAACTTCGAACAACGCATCCGCTTGCGCGTAAAGCCTCCAGAAGAGTCTGCTCAGGGCCCACCGAGATTTGCTTGCCGGAGCGCAGTAACGTCACAGCAAACGCTGTGTTCTGGGACAGCGCCTTCGCGTCTACGCCGAAACTTTCGAAATGAATCGAGCCCGAGGGCCAGTGACCAGACATGTCAGCCACGCTATCCATGAGGCCCTTCGGTCCACAACAGTAAACATGGGTACCCTTCGGCTTCTCAAACACAGGCCAGAAGTCGAACGCGCTGTTGATGTCGCCGTTGTCGTGGTGAATCGTGACGAATCCCGAAAATTCTGTTTGCAGCACGTCCACAAACGCCGTGCACTCAACATCTCGCGTGCAGTAATAAAGGTGAAATGTATGCCCGCTGTCGCTGTGTTTCAGACTGCGCATCATCGAAAGAATCGGCGTGATACCGATGCCGCCTGCGATAAAAATTGACCTGCCTGCTCGCGGTGACAATTCGAAATTGTTACGCGGCGCACTGATAGTCAGGATCGCGCCTTCATGCACGTCATCGGCCATGCTGATGGAGCCGCCACGCCCGTTGCCATCGCGTTTAACTGCGATTTCGTAGCTCCTCGTGCCCGCAGCGTCACTGCACAGTGAATAGTTTCGGCGAGCGCCCTGCGGCGTGATGACGGTAAGATGCGATCCCGGCGTGAAGGCTGGCAGAGGCCCTCGATCCAACGCCACCAGTTCGAAGAGAAACGTGTCGCGCGCAACCGCTTGCTTGCTGGCGACACGAACCTCGAGCAGACGTTCAGGCTCGATGTTCTTTGATGTTTCTGCGCTTGTCATTTCACTCCTTCGCAAACCGGACTTGCGTTTTTGACAACGCTCATTTATCTTAGCCTCCTAAGTATATTTCCACCCTTTCTGATGATATCCAGACGAGCAGAGCAATCATGCTGACACACGAGGAAAACGAACTGTTGTGTCGAGTCGAAGGCATCGCGCCGATGGGGCAACTCATGCGCCGGCACTGGACACCGGTTTGCCTGATTGAAGAAGTCAGCGAACCCGATGGCGCGCCAGTGAAAGCACGCGTCTTCGGCGAGGATTTGGTGGTGTTTCGCGACACTAATGGCGACGTTGGCGTGATGGACGAATACTGCCCGCATCGTCGCGTGTCTCTCGTGTTTGGCCGCAATGAGGATTGCGGTTTGCGCTGCCTGTATCACGGCTGGAAGATGGACGTGAAGGGCAATGTGATCGAAATGGTGTCGGAGCCCCCAGCCAGTGCTGCGTCGCAGAAGGTGAAGCACAAGGCGTATCCGGTGCAGGAATGGGGAGGATTCGTCTGGGCTTACGTGGGCCCGGATCACGACACACCCACGATGCCTGCATTCACGCCGCCCGCATGGGCACCGACCGCGGAGACACGGGTGACAATTGCCAAAGCGATCATCCCGTGCAACTGGGCGCAGATTCTTGAAGGCGCGATTGACTCGGCGCACAGCTCCAGCCTGCATTCGTCCGACATGGTTCCCGCGCGCGTTACGACGGCGCAGACGACCGAGACGACGTGGCTACGCCCGTCTACGGACAAGGCTCCGCGACTGCAGGTTGAACGCACGGGATACGGCTTTCGTTATGCCGCGATTCGCCGCCCAATCGTGAACGCGGCGGCCAATGACTATGTGCGCTCAAGCGTGTTTGTCGCTCCCGCAACGACGCTGATTCCACCGAACAATCTGTACAACGTGGCCAACATCAACGTGCCGGTGGACGACACGAACACAGCCTTCTATTTCATGGCGTGGGGGCATCAATCGCAGACGCCTGACACCGCAACCTGGCGCAGGTTTTTGGGGCACACCGTTGGCGTGGATCTTGATGCCAAGTATCGACCGCTGCGCAATCGCGACAACAATTTCTGGCAGGATCGCGAAGCGATGAAGGGTGGCAATTTCACGGGAATCACCGGTTTCCCGAATCAGGATGTTGCGATGTGGGTCACCATGGGGCCGATTGCTGATCGCACCCATGAGCGACTGGGTGCGAGCGACTTGGCCATTGTTGAATTTCGCAAACTGATGCTTGACGCAGTGAAGGCGTTTCAAGCGGGAGGAGCTGCGATTGGGACTGGCGATTTGGCGATACCAACGTCTGTGTGTGCGTATCAGGCGATTGTGCCGAAGGCGACGGATTGGCGGACCTATGCGTCGAAGTACGTTTGGGATGAAATTGCGCCTGCGTTAGAGCCGCCATATTCAACGTAACTTCCTATGCATCTAGTCGTAGGGCGGGCACTGCCCGCCGGGTAGCCCCACGCGAAGCGCTGATATTTGCGGGCGCCACGCGGTGGTTTACGAGGCGGGCAGTGCCCGCCCTACGTCCTACGAACCGTCACCTCCACCGCAAAAAAAGCACACCATGTCCAAACTAAAACTAAGCTTCGCCTGCTGGAATTACGACCGCACTCGTGCGCTGATGGACGGTTCGGTGCAGCCTGATGGCATTGATCTCAATTACCTGAATCTTCCGGTCGAAGAAACGTTTTTCCGCATGGCACGGCATCGTGAGTTTGATGTTGCCGAAATGTCGCTTTCGTCATACTGCGTATCGCTAAACCAACCCGAAAAACCGTTCATCGCGCTGCCTATTTTTCCCTCACGATTTTTCCGCCATTCATCGATTTACATTAACTCAGCGTCAGGCATCAACGAACCGAAACACCTTATCGGGAAGCGTATCGCGAGCCCGGAATACCAGATGACCGCACCCGTCTGGATTCGCGGAATTTTGCAGGATCATTACGGCGTTCCGGTCGACGCGCAACCCTACCTATACGGTGGCGAAGAAGAAGCCGGGCGCGTCGAAAAACTAAAGCTCGACTTGCCCCCCAGCATCAAGCTGCAATCCATCGGCCCGACGCAAACGCTGTCGCAAATGTTGCACGATGGCGAGATTGATGCGCTCTATACGGCACGCATGCCCTCTTCTTTCAAACGAAACGATGGCAAGGTGAAACGGCTATTCGACAACTACGCCGAAGTCGAGCGCGCGTATTGGCGCGACACGGGCATCTTCCCCATCATGCACACTATCGTGATGCGTCGCGACGTGTACGAAGCCAACCGCTGGATCGCACAATCGCTCACCAAAGCGTTCTACGAATCGCAACAACGAACCTACGACGATCTCGCTGAAACCGCCGCGTTGAAATCGATGTTGCCGTGGCTCGTGGCACACGTTGAAGAAGCCCGCCGGGAAATGGGTGAAGATTGGTGGCCCTACGGTCTGGATCGCAACGCAAAAACGCTGGAAACGTTCACGCGTTATCACTTCGAGCAGGGTCTATCGAGGCGGCAACTCGGGCTAGCTGAATTGTTCGCACCCGAGTCGCTGGAAGCATTCAAGATTTAGCGACAACAATCGCGGTCGCCGAGGCACTTCGGCGCCGCTGCCCTAACATAGCGCATCGGATTGCGCTGCGTATTTTTCCATGCCAGTTACCCCATTTTGCAAAGCCAGTCTCACCTACCGCAGACTCTGGCTAGCGATTGGCATTTCTCTCGTCTTCCTGCTGGTGTACGGCTCACTGGTGCCGGCAACAGCCCTGCCGCCCATCGGTGGGTCGGACAAGTTTTGGCACGCGGGAACGTACTTCGTGGTGACGGTTTATTTTTCGCAGATATACGCGCCGCTGCGAGCGCGGCTTTTGATCGCCGCCGCACTAATAGCGCTCGGCGTGACCATCGAATTCATCCAGCCTTACGTCAACCGCCAATTCGACTGGTTTGACGCGCTCGCGAATAGCGTAGGTGTTGCGGCTGGCTTTCTGATGAGCCTGTCGCCACTGCGCTCGATGCTGAGCTACGTCGATGGCCGCCTCACACACATTTTGCGATAACCCCTGCTACCTGTAAGTTTCGCGGACAGTCGAACGACAAAGCGCTAAAACCGTTATCGGGATCGTCGCTTTGGCGGTTCAACCGGGCTGCAAACAGCCAAAAAGAGCACACATGAAATCAAAAATTGCATTGTTGGTCGTGATAGCGGCTGCAATCGGGGCGTTTTTCTTCTTTGATCTGGGGCGTTTTTTAAGTCTTGAGGCGTTCAAAGCTCAACAGGCAACGCTTGCGGGCTATGTCGCCGAAAACCCCTGGCAGAGCGCGTTGGCTTTCTTTATCGCGTACGTCGCAGTGGCTGCGTTGTCTTTACCCGGCGCTGCGCTGATGACCTTGCTCGGTGGGGCAATTTTTGGATTTAGTCGTGGTCTGGTGCTGGTGTCGTTCGCTTCCGCCGTTGGTGCCACGCTTGCGTTTTTTTCATCGCGTTTCTTGTTACGCGACTGGGTTCAGGGCAAATTCGGTGACCGCCTGAAACCGATCAATGATGGCGTGGCAAAAGACGGGCCGTTTTATCTGTTTGCCCTGCGCCTCGTTCCTCTCTTCCCATTCTTCGTGGTGAACCTGGTAATGGGTTTGACGACGATCAAGACATGGCCGTTCTACTGGGTAAGCCAGTTAGGCATGTTGGCGGGTACGGCAGTGTTCGTGAACGCGGGAACGCAGCTTGCGCAAATCAGCTCGCTCAAGGGCATCATTTCCCCAGCAATTTTGGGCTCATTCGCGTTGCTCGGTATCTTCCCGATCATCGCGAAGAAAGTACTGGATTGGTTGAAGGGTCGTAAGGTTTACTCGCGATTTGCGAGCATGAAGCCGAAGTCATTTGATCGCAATGTGATCGTGATTGGCGCGGGTTCAGCGGGCCTGGTAACGAGTTACATCGCGGCAGCGGTGAAGGCGAAAGTCACGTTGATTGAGAAGCACAAGATGGGCGGCGATTGTCTGAACACGGGCTGCGTGCCGTCGAAAGCGTTGATCAAGACGGCAAAGCTGTTGTCGCACATGAAGCGGGCCGAAGAATTTGGCTTAAAGAGCGCAACGGCAGAGTGGAATTTCGCGGATGTGATGGAGCGCGTGCAACGCATCATTCGCGAAGTCGAGCCGCATGATTCGATTGAGCGCTACACCGGCATTGGTGTGGATTGTGTGACTGGCAGCGCGCGGATCGTGTCGCCGTGGGCTGTCGAGATCACCGCTGCGGATGGCAGCAAATCGACGATGACGACAAAGAATATCGTGATTGCAACCGGCGCACGCCCGTTCGTGCCACCGATTCCGGGCTTGGCCGACATCACGTATTTGACCAGCGACAACGTCTGGAATCTGCGCGAACTGCCGAAGCGTCTGGTGGTGCTCGGCGGCGGGCCGATTGGCTCGGAACTGACGCAGTGTTTCGCGCGCTTCGGTTCGCAGGTGTCGCAGGTTGAGATGGCATCGCGAATCCTGTTGCGAGAAGATCCGGAGGTGTCTGAGTTAGTGACGAAGTCGTTCAAAAAAGATGGCGTCGCAGTGCTGACCGGACACAAGGCGAAACAGGTCATGGTCGAGAACGGCGAGAAAGTCCTCGTTTGTGAGTTCAATGGTGCAGACGTGCGCATCCCGTTCGATGAGATTCTGGTCGCGGTGGGTCGTACTGCGAACGTGACGGGGTTCGGGCTTGAAGAGCTGGGCATCCCGACGCGTCCGAACAAGACGATAGAAACCAACGAATACTTGCAAACGTTGTACCCGAACATCTTCGCTTGCGGCGACGTGGCCGGGCCGTTCCAGTTCACGCACACGGCGGCACACCAGGCCTGGTACACAGCGGTGAACGCGCTCTTCGGCCGCTTCAAAAAGTTCAAAGCCGACTACCGCGTGATTCCGTGGGCTACGTTTACCGACCCTGAGGTGGCACGCGTTGGCCTGTCCGAGTCGGAGGCGAAAGAGAAGAAAATTCCGCACGAAGTCACGGTGTACGGTCTCGATGATCTCGACCGAGCGATTGCTGACAGCGAGGCTCACGGCTTCGTAAAGGTGCTGACTGTACCGGGCAAAGACACGATTCTCGGTGCCACGATTGTCGGCGATCATGGTGGCGATATTCTGGTTGAATACGTCACAGCGATGAAATACGGCATCGGGATGAACAAGATTCTGGGCACGATTCACACCTATCCGACGCTCGGTGAGGCGAATAAATATGCTGCTGGTGTATGGAAACGGAACCATCAACCGACCAGGTTACTCGAATGGGTGGCGAAGTTTCACGCGTGGGAGCGTGGGTAACTCGCTCCTCGCGTAGGATGTGCACCAGAGTGCGCACCATCCCCCGAAGAACAAGCGGTGCGCATTTTGATGTACATCCGACGAGACTAAGGAACAAAAAATGAAGCTAGTGAAAACACTCCTTGTAACGACTGCCGCGCTAATCGCCTCCACAGCCTTCGCCCAATTCGATCAATCGCACAAGGCGTTTGACGATTTGCTCAAGAAGCACGTCACCTACATCTCAAACGGCAGCGCCTCACAAGTTTCCTACGCTGGCATGTTGCGCGATCGCGCCGCCTTGACCGCGTACCTTGATTCAGTTTCCGCTGTCACTGACGCCACCTATAAATCGTGGAACAAAAATCAGCAGCTCGCGTTTCTGATCAACGCCTACAACGCGTACACAATTGAATTGATTCTGACGAAATACCCGAACCTGAAATCCATCCGTGATTTGGGCGGGACGTTCAGCAAGCCGTGGGGCATCAAGTTCTTCAAACTGTTTGGCAAAGAGATGACGCTCGACGGCATAGAGCACGACATGATTCGCGCCGAAGGCGTGTTCAACGATCCGCGCATCCACGTTGGGGTCGTGTGTGCGTCCATAGGCTGCCCAATGCTGCGCAATGAAGTCTTCACCGCTGAAAAAGTGGATTCGCAACTGGAAGACGGTATGCAGCGCTTCCTCTCCGATAAATCGCGTAATCGCTACAACGCGGAGAAGAAGACGCTTGAAGTCAGCAAGATTTTCGATTGGTACAAAAAAGACTTTACCAAGGGATACAAAGGCTTTGGCTCGCTCGAAGCCACGCTCGGCAAGTACGCCGACAAGCTATCCGCCGATGCCGCAGCGCAAGCCGAGATCAAAACCGGGAAGGCCGCAATTTCGTATCTGGATTACGACTGGATTCTGAACGACAAGAAGTAGCCTTTGTTCCCTATTGAATGGGCCTCTATAGCCCGCCACGTTTGACCTGACGATGAAACCCATCGTCCTCGTTCTATTTCCGCAGGAATACGACGAGCTCGCGCTCGTGCCACTTGAGGCTTCGCATAGCGAGTACGAGTTCGTGCGCGAGGGGTTTGATCTCTTCACCTTTCCGTCGAATGCACGTCTACTCTGGTTCAATGTGGAGTTGTTCGTCCAGAAACTGGCGCGCAAATATCGAACCCGAAAAATCGTAGCGGTCGTTTCCACGCACGAACAATTTGGCGCGCTCGCCGCGAGCCTGGTCGCGGAAAAACTGGGGCTTCCCGGGGCGCCTTTGAAGGGTCTGCTCACGGCGCAACACAAATACCTCGCGCGGCAAATTCATCTCGACGCGCTGCCTGACAACGTGCCGCCGTTCTGCGGATTTCGCTACGACGCAGACGTGACAAAAGCGATCACGATCAATTACCCAATCTTCGTAAAACCAGTGAAGGCAGCGTTCTCGGTGCTGGCGAAGCGCTGCACCGACGAAGCCGCACTGCGTGAACATCTGAAGTTTCGGATCTGGGAAAAAATCATCATCAAGCGGCTGACGCGGCCATTCAGGCGCGTTTCAGTCGAACACATTGACTGCGAGATTGATGCCGATTGTTTTATCGCGGAAGGCTGCGTCGATGGTGCTTTGCAGTTTTGCGTTGACGGCTATGCACACAACGGCACGGTAAGTATTCTGGGCACTATCGACTCGGTCATGTATCCAGGTACCAACGCATTCATGCGCTTTGAGTATCCATCGCAACTCGCCCCGCATCACGTCGAAAAGCTTGAAGCCGTCGCCAAACGGGCGGTAGAAGCCGTTGGACTGACACATGGCATTTTCAATGTCGAATTGTTTTTCGACCCGAAAACGGAGCGCATCACAATCATCGAAATAAACCCTCGCATGGCGGGGCAGTTCTCGGATTTGTATGAACGTGTGGATGGCAAGAGCCTTTGGGCGCTGGAGCTTGATCTGGCTTTGGGAAAAACCCCGGTTTGGCCGCGTCGGGAAGGCCAGTTTGGCTCCGCTGCCAGCTTCGTTTTCCGTGAGTTTGGTGATGCCATCAAACAGCCGCCGCCTGAGCAAGGCCAGAGTTGGCTAATCAATACCTACCCCGATGCGAAGCTCTTTCTTGACATCAAGCACAGCACCTCCCGCGCTCGCGAGACCAAGTGGCTGGGCACCTATCGCTACGCACTAGTCCACATGGGCGGAACCGGGCACGACGATCTGATGGCGCGTTTTGCCAACGTGTGCGAGCATCTCGACTTTGACGGCAAGGCATCGCCTGAAACAGTATCCCGATGGCAAATTTTGCGAAGATCCTTTTAGCTGGTGTAGTAATGTCTGGGGCAGCAGTTGCCCCAAGGCTGCTGGCGCAGAACCGTACCGGGCTCTACACGCCCAGCGCAGCAAGCATTCCGCTTTTTTCGAACAGGCAGGCTGACTCGCCACCTGTTGAATGGCACGCCCAACCGGTGCGGGGAGCGAAGCACGCTACGGTGTATCGCTACGTCCGCGACGATGAGACTAACGCGACGGTTCTGGAGGGTTCTGCAGACGCTGCGGCCACCGCGCTCACCTATCGCTTCGACGACGACGCGCGACTGCATCCGATCCTTCGCTTTAAATGGAAGCCGGGTAATCTGATCGCGACCAGCGATCCGAACACCAAGGCGGGAGACGATTACACCGCGCGCATTTACGTGACCTTTGTCAGCGATCCGAAGCAAGCGAGTATTCGCGAGAAGGCAGAAAACGCTCTCGCCCACACACTGTATGGCGAGACGCCGCCGCATGCGGCGCTATCGTATGTCTTCACCCAGAAAGCCGCTGTCGGCGCAATTATCACGAGCCCATTTACGCAGCGTGTCAAAAAAATCGTGGTGGATTCCGATCCTGGCTCGATCGGCAAATGGAAGTGCTTTACGCGTGATGTTTATGACGACTACAAACGCGCATTTGGCGAAGAGCCAACGCGAATTTCGGGCATCGCCATCATGGTGGACACGGACAATACGGGCGAGAAGGCAAGCGCGCGCTTCGGCGACATCACGTTGACCGCGAGGCCCTAGCGTTACCGGTTTAGCGGCTACCTTGGGCGATAGAGCGGAGTCGCCATTTGCAGGGGCAGCACGTCCACTTCGACGTTTAGCACGGTGTAGTGCGCCACGCCTTGCTCGATGCGAAGGTGGCCGTACGTATCCGTGCCTTTACGAAACCGGAATTCAAATCCAGATGCAGCATCCCTGGCGTCTGGCGCTGCAAATGCGAGTCCGACGACTTCCTTTGCCGTGTTGTCAATCAAATTGGTCAGCACTTCGATCAACACGTTTTTTCCGAGAATGTCGCCGTAGAACCTGGGCTCGTCGAATTCGGGTTTGTAGGCCTTGTCTTTTGGGTCGAGCACGCTGCCCTGACGCTTGAATGCTGACGGTGTTACGGCCATGTCGTTCAAGCTGATGCGGTCGCCCCGCTCAAGGTACGAAAGGCGAACACCCGTCGCACGCAAGCCACCCAGCGTTTGTGCAATGGTTGCCTTTGACACGTCGGCGACGATCACGCCGCTGGCACCAACAACTTCACCCGACCCGTCGGCCAAAACCACAACGGCAGTATTCTCGTCAACGCCCAGCCCATATTGGTACTTCGCCGCGTGCATCACGGAAATCATGCGGGCGAAGCGGCCACGCGCCAGAAGGTGCTGGTCAACGAAGACCGGCGCAGAGAGAAATCCCAGCCCTGCAGCAATATCGCTCCCCTGCTTCAAGCCATGCTGCAACACGGACAACACGCCAGGCGGTTCATAGAACATCGTGGCGCTCATGATTGCTGCGCCTGCGCTAGTACCAGCGATGACACCCCCGCGTCGATAAACAGCCCACACGGCGTCCAGTGCTGCGGTGGATTTGCCATCCGCCGTACGGAGCGCAGTGGTGATTCGTGATTGGTCACCACCGGTGAAAAACACGCCATCCGCCGTCACAATTTTCTGCGCGATATCGGCGTCCTGAGCGTTCTTTCTGAAGTCCGAATCCTTCAGCTTAGGTGCGATGGGCACGAGAAAACCCTCTGCACCATAGGCGCTGAGCGCGTCACTGATTCGCTTGGCTGACGCTGCAGGATCACCAGCCGCTGCCGCGATAATCGCGAAACGCGGCTTCGTCTGCC
>JBBRVM010000009.1:0-21289 GCA_038246865.1 Burkholderiales bacterium | reverse complement strand
GCCCCTGGCGCTTCAGTGCGAGGTGAAGCTCCTGCCAATCCATCCCATGCGTCACCGCCGCATCGCGCAGCGCTTCAAGCACCCCCGCCTCCATACCTTTCAGGCCGCAAACATAAATGTGCGTATTCGCATCCTTTAGCAACGTCGCAACCGCATCAGCGCGTTCCCGCATCACATCCTGCACATAGCGTTTCGGCTGATCTGGCGTGCGCGAAAACGCAAAGTTGATATCAATGAAATCCTTCGGCAGATTCATGAGCGGACCGAAATACGGCAGCTCCTGCTGCGAGCGCGCGCCAAAGAACAGCATGAGCTTGCCGCCATTGTCCGTACCCGCCAGCCGCAAACGGCGACGGCGCTCGGTCATGGCGCGCATCGGTGCGCTACCGGTGCCTGTGCAAATCATCAGGATGTTGCTCGGCGCGCTGTTGGGCATCAGGAAGGTTGCGCCGAACGGGCCGATCACTTGCACGACATCGCCCTTCTTCAGATTACAGACGTAGTTCGACGCAACGCCGCGAACGGGGTTGCCGTCGTAGTCGGTCGTCACACGTTTCACAGTCAGCGAGACGTTGTTGTAGCCCGGTCGCTCGCCATCGCGTGGGTTGGCGATGGAGTATTGACGCGCATGATACGCACGGCCCTGCCCATCAACACCGGGAGCAATGATGCCGAGCGATTGCCCTTCGAGCACCGGGAAATTGGCGCTGCCGAAGTCGAGCACGATGTGATGGGTGTCGCTCTCGGTGCCGATTTGGGTGACGCGGAAATTGCCGCTGACGGTCGCGGTGATGACGTTTTTGATGCCGTGGAGATTGACTGTCGGTTGCGACGCAGAAACAGGAGCGACCACGGAGCCAAGACTCGCGTCGGCTGCGTTGATCTGCAGCTCTTCTTCGTCAGCGTTATCGACTGCGGCAACGGCATCTGCTGGCAGTATGGCAAGAGGTACTTCTTTAGGTAATTCATCCCACGTCAATTGATCGACAGTGGGATAAGCCGCCACGCGCAACACCGTCCGCCAATTGTCAATCGAACCCGTCGGGCACGGCGAAATGCAGGCCATGCAGTGATTGCAGATGTCCGCGTCCACTACGTAATTGCGCGAATCGTGCGTGATGGCATCGACCGGGCAGGTGTCTTCGCAGGTGTTGCAGCGAATGCAGATTTCAGGGTCGATCAGGTGTTGTTTGAGAACTTCGGTGTTCATAGTTCGCTCCCGCTCCAGCAGGCGGGAGAGGGTTGGGGTGAGTCGGCAGGGTGGGCACCCCGTGCCCACGAGATTGGCGACATTGTCAGCGGTGGGCAGAGGCTACCCACCCTACCCGACATCCGTCTAATTAAATCTGACGTAATCAAAATCCACGGACTGACGATTAATACCCATCACCGGCGGTGCAATCCAGTTTGCGAATTTACCCGGTTCGACCACGCGATGCATGAGTGAGGCGACAAACGCACGATCCTCGGCCGATGGCAGCCAGCGCTTCTCGTTCGCCGCAAACTCGACCTCGGACAGCACGCGTCCATCGGGGCTGATTTTCACGCCTGCGAGCATACCAATCTTGCGATTGAACGCCTTGTGCGGCACAGCCAGCCGGAAGGCAATCCCGGCCTTCTCCAGCACCTTGTTCCAGCGACCGACGCCACCGACAGAATCCTTGATGTAGTCGTCGCGCAGCACCTCATTCAGGCCATTCAACATCGGCACTTGCCGCTCAATCAGCGTATCGTTTTGCACCGCGAGCACGCCGTACGTCTGGTCCTGCAACTGATGATCATCAGCCCGCTTGGTCTCCTCAAAGCGGCCCTTCAAACCCGAGTTGTAGAAGATAGCCGCGTTGCTCGATTCATCAGCACCGAACAGATCAATCGTCACGCTGTAGTGGAAGTTCAGGTAGCGCTGAATCGTCTCCAGATCAATCACGCCGGCAGCGCGAATTTTTGCGGGATCGTCCGTTTTTAAATCATTCATCACGGCGGCGGTACGAGCGACCACGCGAGAGATTCCACTCTCGCCGACGAACATGTGATGCGCCTCTTCGGTGAGCATGAATTTCGTGGTGCGCGCCAGTGGATCAAACGCGCTTTCGGCGAGCGCGCAGAGCTGAAACTTGCCGTCGCGATCCGTGAAATAGGTGAACATAAAGAACGCGAGCCAGTCCGGCGTCTTCTCGTTGAACGCACCGAGGATGCGCGGATTGTCGGCGTCGCCGGAGTTACGTTGCAGCAACGCATCGGCCTCTTCGCGACCGTCGCGACCGAAGTGTTTATGCAACAGATAAACCATCGCCCACAAGTGACGGCCCTCTTCTACATTGATCTGAAAGAGATTGCGCAAGTCATACATTGACGGCGCGGTGAGGCCCAAATGACGCTGCTGCTCAACCGATGCGGGCTCGGTATCACCCTGGGTCACGATGATACGGCGCAGGTTCGCGCGATGCTCGCCGGGCACGTCCTGCCAGGCTGCTTCGCCTTTGTGTTCGCCAAAGCCAATCTTGCGTCCCTCTTCCTTCGGGTTCATGAAAATGCCCCAACGGTAATCCGGCATTTTGACGTGACCAAACTGCGCCCATCCGCCCGGCTCAACGCTCACCGCCGTGCGCAAATACACGTCATGCTGCATGGCGCCCTCGGGGCCCATGTCGTTCCACCAGGAGAGGTAGTTTGGCTGCCAATGCTCAAGCGCACGTTGTAGTGTCTTGTCTTCGGACAGGTTGACGTTGTTGGGGATTTTGTCGCTGTAGTTGATGCCGGTTTGCATGGAGTGCTTTCTGTGATTTTGAATTCTGCCCCCTCGCCTTCAAGGGGAGGGTTGGGGTGGGGATGGGTTTAGTCGCTGCAAGTGGCAAACAGTCTGATCATGCAAAACCCATCTCCCACCTAGCCTCCCCCTTGAAGGGGGAGGAACTTACACGCGATTGAAATCAAACTGCGTCTTTTCGCCTTTGCCGTAGAGCTTCAGCGCGCCCTTTTCACCGACCGCGTTTGGCCGCTGGAAGATCCAGTTCTGCCAAGCGGTCAGGCGACCGAACACGCGGGTCACCATGTTTTCGGTGCCATTGAAACGCAGGTTCGCTTCCATACCGGTGAGCGCATCGGGCGACATCGCTGCCCGCTCTTCCAGAGCGATACGAACCTCGTCCTTCCAGTCGATATCGTCGGGAGCCGAGGTGACTAGCCCCAAGGCGAACGCAGCGTCAGCATCCAGCGGCATTCCGGCCTTCGCGCGCACCGCTTCGACCGCCGGCACTTCTTCATAAAAACGACGCGCCAGACGCGACTGCCCGGTTGCCATCGGGAACAGACCAAAGTTCACCTCGGACACCGTAACCGTTGGCGCTTTGTCTGCGTCATCTGGCAGCGCGAGCATGTAAGTGCGGTCACAGGCGAGCGCGAGTTCGAGGAAGCTGCCCACGAAACATGAGCCCGATTCGATCAGCGCAAACAGGCTGCGCGACGACACATCAATGCGCGAAAAAGTGCGACGAATGAGACCAATGGTTTCGCGAACGAGCCAGTGATCTTTGTGTTTCATCATCGTGGCGTCGCTCGCCAACACCGAAGCAGCGTCGCCTTCGGTTTTCAGAATCCACGTTCCAATGGCCAACTCGTTTGTGCGCATCGACAGAATCGCGTCATCCAGTTCACGCGCCATCGCGAGCGGCCACCAATTCACACCTGCGGCTTCGATGCCTTCGATGGTATCGGGCTCTTTACCCGTCGGCGCTTTCAGCGTGAATGTTGCGTTGCGTTTAGCGCGATCAATCTCAACGGTGACACTGGCGTAGCGAAGGGCATTCGGCTCGTCTTTGCGCTCAACGCGAGTCAGCGAAACGCCCTTGCCGTCGGCGCGACGATCACTGCTCTCAGCCAGCTGCAGTGCACGTTCACGAACGCGTTGCGCAAATACAGCGGGCTTGGCGATGTCGTCAACGAGCCGCCAGTCCTTCGCCTTTTGTCCGCGCACCCCTTCGGTCGTCGTGCAAAAAATGTCAGCAAGATCATGGCGAACGTGGCGCTTGTCAGTGACGCGAGTCAAGCCGCCCGTGCCCGGCAACACGCCGAGCAACGGCACCTCGGGCAACGACACCGAAGACGAACGATCATCAATCAACAAAATCTCATCGCATGCCAGTGCTAATTCGTAGCCGCCACCAGCACACGCGCCATTCACCGCAGCCAAAAATTTGAGCCCCGAATACTTGCTGGAGTCTTCCAGCCCGTTGCGCGTCTCATTGGTGAATTTGCAGAAATTCACTTTCCAGCTGTGGCTGGAAACACCGAGCATGAAGATGTTCGCGCCCGAGCAAAAAATACGATCCCGAGCGCTGGTCAACACCACCGTGCGCACTTCCGGATGCTCAAAACGAATGCGATTGATCGCGTCATGCAGCTCGATATCGACGCCGAGGTCGTAGCTGTTGAGCTTTAACTTGTAGCCCGGTTTGAGACCCGCGTTTTCGTCCACGTTCATCGAGAGCGTGGCGACCACGCCGTCAACAGCGAGCGACCAGTGGCGATAACGTGACGGATCGGTGCGGTAGTCGATGCTCGCCGGAACCGCAGCAAGCGGTGCCTCGGAAACTTCGAGGGCCGTAACGGCGGATGCGGTCATTGGGTGTCCTGATGCGATGGCAAAACTGCAACCAAACGCATTATTGTGCAGTTTTTACAGCGCGTCAAGTTGAGAATGCATTTTATTGCGCTTTTCGCGCCTTGACCGTTTCACTGCGAACCGCTGCAAGCAGCGCCGTAAAACAGTCGTCCTGCGACTTGCCGGAAGTGTCGAACGCGATATCCGCCTTGCCGTAAAACGGAGCGCGACCCGCCAGAATTCGCTTCAAGTCTTCCATCGCTTCGCTTCCGCCCGTCCCCGCCATCGGGCGCAAATCGCCCTGCGCGATCACGCGATTCATGTGCTCTTCGGGCGAGGCCTTGAGCCAGACGGTGAAGCAATTTGACAGCAGCAAATTAAACGTCGACGCATCAGAAACTATGCCTCCTGGCGTTGCGATCACGGCGTCAGGATAGAGCTGCAGCGTCTCTTCCAGCGCTCGCTTTTCGTAGCGCCGATACGCATTCGGGCCAAGCAGATTGTGAATTTCGGCAAGGCCGCAACCGGAGACACGCTCAATCTCGCGATTTAACTCGACGAAGGCGACATCAAGCGTCTCGGCAAGCCGCAGGCCAAGTGACGATTTACCGGCACCGCGCAAACCGATTAAAGCAATGTGTCGCGAACGCGCAGACTGACTACCCGCCTCACCATAAATTTCCGACAAGGCGACGCGGCCACGACGCAGCTCATCATCAGTGCGATGCCGCAGCAAATCACGAATCAGCAACCATTCCGGCGAGGCGGTAGTTTCATCACCCAAAAGCTCTGCAAACTGGCTATCGAGCGCGCTCGCAACCTGTCGCAAGATCAGTACCGATGCATTGCCAACGCCGCCCTCCAGACTCGCCAGATGCCGTTCTGACACATCCGAAGCCTGAGCCAGATCGCGCCTCGTGAGGCCTTTACGAGCGCGAAGCGCTCGCACGCGCTCGCCGAGGGCGATCAGGAAGGGATCGCGCTCGTCCGCAGCGGTGATTTCCGGTTCAGCGCGGCGCACAGAGTATCGCCAGGGGGCTCGAAGTGGCGCAAAGGTTGGTGCGACTCAACATAAATGCATTATATTGCGTATTCTGAAAATGTGGTATCCAGCATTTTCACGTAAACACCGCTTGAATTCAACCTCCTTTCGCGTCACGTACGCAAGGACACCGCAATGACCGCCACTCGCGCTACCGCCGCCCCGCCCGAGCGATTCAATTTCGCACAACACCTGATTGCGTTGAATGCCGTGCGCCCCGAAAAGACGGCCTATGTCGACGATCTCGGCACGCTGAGTTACGGATTGTTGGCGGATCGTATAGGCCGCTGCGCCGCTGCGTTGACCGAGCTGGGCGTGCGCCGCGAAGAGCGTGTGTTACTGCTGATGCATGACTGCAACGATTGGCCTGTCGCGTTTCTGGGAGCGCTGTATGCGGGCATTACGCCAGTGGCCGTCAACACTTTGCTCGCCGCCGACGACTACGCCTACATGCTCGCGCACAGCCGCGCGCAGGTCGCCATGGTGTCTGCCGCGCTGTTGCCGACCTTGCAGGCTGCGATGGCGAAAGCGGCACATGAGGTGAAGCAGATCATCGTGTCGCGCGGCAAGGATGCTGCGCCCAGCACGATCGATTTCGAAGCGTGGATTTCTAATTCAACAGCAGCATCGAATCCAGCGGACACCGCCGCCGACGAACCCGGCTTCTGGCTGTATTCCTCCGGCTCGACAGGGCGTCCAAAAGGAACCGTACACACCCACGGCAATCTGTACTGGACAGCAGAACTCTACGCTCAACCAGTTTTAGGACTGACTGAAAACGATGTCTGTTTCTCGGCTGCGAAATTGTTCTTTGCGTACGGGCTGGGTAACGCGCTCTCGTTCCCGCTCTCCGTTGGCGCAACTACGATCCTGATGGCGGAGCGGCCCACGCCAGACGCCTGCTTCAAACGATTTACCGAGCTTAAGCCAACGGTATTTTTCGGAGCACCGACCGGCTTCGCGGGCATGCTCGCGGCACCCAATTTACCTACGCGCCAGCAGGTAGCGCTGCGCATGTGCTCCTCCGCTGGCGAAGCTTTGCCACGCGAGATTGGCGAAAAATTCACCGCCCATTTTGGGGCGGAAATCATCGACGGTATTGGCTCCACCGAAATGCTGCATATCTTCCTGTCGAACCGACCGGGCGACGTGCACTACGGCACCACGGGCAAGGCAGTGCCTGGTTACGCGGTGGAACTGCGCGACGAGAACGGAGCGGTACTCGCCGGCAGCGACGAGGTCGGCGATCTCTACATCAACGGCCCCTCATCCGCGCTCATGTACTGGGGAAATCGCGCAAAAACCAGCGAAACCTTTCGCGGCGACTGGGCCAAAAGCGGCGACAAGTATTTTCGCGACGCCGATGGCTATTACGTCTACGCCGGACGCAGCGACGACATGCTGAAAGTAAGCGGTCAATACGTTTCACCGTTCGAGGTGGAGTCGACCCTGATGCAGCATCCGGCGGTGCTCGAATCAGCGGTGATTGGCGTCGACGATGAGAGCGGGCTCACGCGCTCAAAAGCCTTCGTGGTCTTGAAGGATGCAGCGCTTGCGAGCGAGGCACTTGCGGATGAATTGAAGGCGTTTGTGAAGGCAAGGCTCGCGCCGTACAAGTATCCGCGTCAGTTGGAATTTGTCACCGAGTTACCGAAGACTGCGACCGGAAAGATTCAGCGATTCCGGTTGCGCGAGCTGGAAAAATCACGCGCACATAGCTCATGAGCGAGATCGTCCATATCGAGGCTTCTGGCCGCGCGTTCGACATCGAATACACGTACGTCGGCAGCGATGATCCGCACACACCCCTCATCGTCTTCCTGCACGAGGGCTTGGGCTCCGTGGCCATGTGGCGGGACTTTCCGCAGACACTTTGCGATGCAATCGGTGCGCGTGGGCTTGTGTATTCGCGGCCCGGATACGGGCGATCAACACCGCGGGCAGTTGATGAACGCTGGGGGGTCGACTTCATGCATATTCAGGCGCGCGACGTGTTGCCTGCTCTGCTTCGATCACTGAATCTCGACTCGCCGCCCTGGTTGTTCGGCCATAGCGACGGTGGATCCATCGCGTTGATTCACGCGGCGCTATTCCCGAACGATGTCGCAGGTGTGATCGCGCTAGCACCGCATCTTTTCGTGGAAGAAGTTTCAGTCACCAGCATCGCAAAGACTCGCGAGACGTATCTAACCACGTCGCTCAAATCAAAACTTGCACGCTTTCACGACGACGTAGATTCCGCGTTCTGGGGCTGGAACGACATCTGGCTTGACACGGCGTTTCGTGCCTGGAATATCGAAGCAATGTTGCCGCAAATCACCTGTCCCGTACTCGCAGTTCAGGGCGTCAATGACGAATATGGGACGATGGCACAGATTAGTCACATCGCAAATGCCTTGCCTGATGCGCAGCTATTGAAGCTTGATCAATGCGGCCATTCGCCACATCGCGATCAGCCCGCACCAGTGATCGACGCCGTACGAAAATTCATCGCAGAAACGCTCATTTAGCGGCGGTACAGCTAGCAGAGCACTCGTCGAAAGCGAACCCTACCGCGGCTCAATCGCGTCAGTCGAATGAGCCTTCGCCCGCAGCACAAATTTCTGAATTTTCCCGGTTGAAGTTTTCGGTAACTCTCCAAACACCACCCGCTTCGGCACCTTGAATCGTGCGAGTGCGGTGCGGCAGAACACAATGATGTCCTCCGCTGTTGCGCTGTGCCCTGGCTTCAATTCAATGAAAGCGCACGGCACCTCTCCCCATTTCTCGTCAGGCTGCGCGACCACAGCGGCGAGCATGACGGCGGGGTGATTATGCAGCGCGTCTTCCACCTCAATTGAAGAAATATTTTCGCCGCCGGAGATGATGATGTCCTTGCTGCGGTCCTTGATTTTTACGTAGCCGTCCGCGTGCATCACGGCAAGATCGCCAGTGTGAAACCAGCCACCGGCAAAAGCCTCCTGCGTTGCGGTGGGATTCTTCAGGTAGCCCTTCATCACCACGTTGCCACGAAAGAAAATCTCGCCCATCGTCTCGCCATCGGCAGGCACTGGCAGCATCGTTTCCGGGTCGAGTACGGTCACGGCCTCCTGCAAGGGATAGGCAACGCCCTGACGTCCATTGAGTCGTGCGCGCTCGTCAGCAGGCAGCCCCGTCCACGCGGCCTGCTTGGCGCAGACGGCTGCTGGTCCGTACACCTCGGTGAGTCCATACACGTGCGTGAGATCAATGCCCGCCGCCTCACAGCCTTCGATCACTGCGGTCGGCGGCGCAGCACCCGCGATGAGCCCAGCGATGGTGTGCGTGATGCCATCGCGCAGCGCGACAGGCGCGTTGATGAGCATGCTGTACACAATCGGGGCACCACACATATGCGTCACACGATGCTCGCGCACCAGCGGAAAAATCAGCGCTGGATCAACGCGCCGCAAGCACACATTGGTGCCCGCAATCAGAGCGATAGTCCACGGGAAACACCAGCCGTTGCAGTGAAACATCGGTAGCGTCCAGAGATAGATCGCCTGATGCGGCAGGCTCCACGAAATCACATTGCTCGCCGCGTTCAGATAGGCGCCGCGATGATGAGTGACCACGCCCTTGGGATTGCCCGTCGTGCCTGAGGTGTAGTTGAGCGCGATGGCGTCCCATTCGTCATTCGGTAATTGCCAGGCGAAGTTAGCGTCGCCGCTTTCGAGAAACTGCTCATAGTTGATGCTTCCCAGGTGCTTGCCGGCGGGCGCAGTATCGTCTTCCACCTCCACCACGAACGGCGCTGATTCTCCGAGCAGTGCAAGCGCCTTTTCGACGACGACAGAGAACTCGCGATCTGTGAGCAACACTTTCGCTTCGCCATGTTGCAGCATGAAGGCAATGGCCTCGGCATCGAGCCGCGTGTTCAACGTGTTCAGCACCGCGCCCGACATCGGCACGCCGAAATGCGCCTCGAACATCGCGGGCACATTCGGCAGCATCACCGCCACGGTGTCGCCTCGACCAACGCCGTGCGCTGCCAGCGCCGAAGCCAGTCGACGGCTGCGCGAGTAGGTCTCACGCCAGGTTTGCCGACGCACGCCGTAGATAACGGCCAAAGCTTCGGGATACACATGCGCAGCGCGCTCGATGTAGGACAGCGGCGAGAGTGCCACGAAATTCGCTGCGTTTTTTTCGAGGCCTTCGTCGTAGTGATTGGGACGCTGTTGCATGGTTTCTCCTTGTGGCGTATTTTTTTGCTGATGGGCGATGCGTGCTGCGCCGGAAGTCTGAGCCATAAGCTAAAAAATCACTTGAATCGCCCATTGGCTTTTTCGCATAACCCACACTGAACATGGGCTAACCGATGATTATGTGCCAAGTCGACTATTTGCATAACTAGCCTGAGCCCCATTGCAATGGTGCTTTCATTGAAAAGCTGATGGCTAAAAAAACGTCCTTGGTGATGATACCCGCGACCTCCAGCGGCGATGACCAACAAGCGAATTCGCGCTTTGATGCGGGTCAAACCGGGATGGGTTTTGTGAGGCGAAATTAGATGCGAACCAGTGCGCGTTGCAACGTCTGACACTACAGCCCCATCCGGTCCAGCATCAATGCCGGTCACTTAAGCGCCGATTTGTCGACTCCTGATTAGCAAGGTGCCTCAGCATGGGAGTGGTCATCCTGAGCATGGCGAAGGATCAGTGCGCCTACTAAAACGCGCTCCACGACGCTCAATGCTTGCCACCTGATGTTTCGCTTCACTCAACATGACAACCTTCCCGAAAAGCCACTTTGCTGAGGCAGCTTGCTAATCAGGTGTCGACTTTGTAGGCGCGACCCCGGTCGCGCTCCATGGTGGACAAGCGCAACCTGGGTCGCGCCTACCGTTAAGTGACTGGTATTGGGTCTAGCATGCATCGCTCAACCAACGATTTTCACTGTCATGCCGCTCGCGATTTTCCGACTGCGTTCGTTACTGCTTGTCATCACGCTACTACTACCGTTTGCCAACGCACGGGCTGCGGACGCCAACAAAACCCTGCGCCTCTCGCAGTCCACCGCCGAAACCAGCTACGACAATGCGTTTGCCTCGGACGAGAGTTCGCAGACGATTACCGAGCGCATCAACGAACCGATGCTTGCCTACCATTACCTCGCTCGTCCGGCGAAACTGGTGCCGCGCACGCTGGAAGCCTTGCCCACGATCAGCGACAAGGGCGCGACGTTTCTCTGCAAGTTGAAGAAAGGCATCTTCTTCGCCGACGACGCCGCGTTCAAGGGCGCGCCGCGTGAGCTGACGGCCGCCGACTACGCTTATTCGCTCAAGCGCCTTCTCGATCCGCAGGTGAAATCGCCGTGGCTGTTTCTGGTGGAAGGCAAGATCATCGGTGGCGACGAAGCGCGCGCCGCCGCGATCAAGACCGGCAAGTTCGACTACGACACGCCCATCGCAGGGCTTGAAGTCGTTGACCGCCACACGCTGCGCATTCGCCTCAAAGTGCCAGACTACAACTTCGCCTACATGCTCGCTATGCCGAGCACGGGCGCGGCGGCGCGCGAAGTCGTCGAGACATACGGACAGGACATCGGTAGTCATCCAGTCGGCACCGGCGCGTATCAACTCCTGCGTAGCGATTATCAGCGCGGCAGCAAAACGGTGCTCGTGGCGAATCCGAAGTACCGCAAGATCTCCTGGGACTGGACGTCCGATGCGCCGGAGGATCAGGCGCTCATCAAGGCAATGCAGGGCAAGCCGGTGCCCGCAATCGGTCGCATCGAGGTCTATGCCATTGAGGAAGGACAGGCGGCGTGGCTTGCGTTTCTGTCTGGCCAACACGACTATCTGCCGATCCTGCCCGCGTCGATGTCGAACGTCGCAAAAGTCGAAGGCAAACTCAAGCCGGAATATGCAAAACAGGGCCTTCGCCTGTTCCCCCGCATGAAGCCGAACGTCTGGTACACGATGTTCAATATGAACGACCCGACGACCGGTGGCTACACCAAGGACAAGATCGCGCTGCGCCGCGCGATCTCTCTGGGCTATCCGCTCGATGAGCAGATTCGCGTCGTGTTTCAGGGTGACGGAATTCCCGGCAAAGGCATCACGCCGCCCGGCGTCGTCGGGTATGACGCAAAGCGTTCGCGCGTGCACGAGTACGACCCGGCACTGGCGAAGGCGTTGCTGGACCGCTTCGGCTACAAGGATCGTGATGGCGACGGGTATCGCGACATGCCCGACGGGTCGCCGCTGACAATTCCGTACATCGCCCGCACATCAGGCATCGAGCGACAGCTGGCTGAGCTGTGGAAGAAATCGATGGACGCCATCGGCATTCGCCTGGCGGTCGAAACGCAAAAGACGCCCGACATGCGCAAAGCCGCGCGCCTCGGACAAGGCAAGATGACCCGCGAAGGCTGGAACGCCGACTATCCTGATGCCGAGAATTTCTTCCAGATGCTGATCAGCGCTACTGCGCGGACGGGAGGCGAGAACTACGCGCGCTTCCAGTTCAAGGACATGGATCAGCGCTACGAAAAGGTCTACGCAATGCCCGACAGCCCAGCGCGCAATCGGCTGATTCTCGAGATGGAAGACATTGTGAAGTATTACGCACCGTGGATCGCGCCGTGGCACGACGTGCAGTACTACGTCGAACAGCCGTGGTTCATCGGCTACAAACAGCACCCGATTGGGCACGACGCGTGGGAATATCTGGACATTGCTGAGGGGCGACCGAAGTAGTGTCCCATCGCCAAGAAGAATGTGTCGCGGTCATGGCAGCTAATGTTGATTACTGGTCAAACTCAAACACCATCTGCGCGCGCGCCCAGGCCGGCATGGAACCCACGCCAAACGCCGTCGCCGGGGTTAGAAAACCCGATCTCCGTGGCAGCGGCGAACAACCCGGCGCTCCCGCCCCCGCCAACAATAAGCCAGCCTCAGCAATCAGCATCGCCGTCGACCGATAACCGGGATGACCGTGCGCCGTTGCTCGACCAAGCACGACGGCACGAGAAGCAGAAACCGCCTTCATGCGCAGCGTATAGCCGGATTCTTGAAGGTGCTTTTCGCTCGGGCCCTGACCCGGTTTCGGCCCAACCCAGTCCATCAGTTGCTTGATAGCGGCGCGCCCCAGCTGATCGAGCGTACCGTCCCTGTCTATCGATTTCGCCATCGCGTTGAAACTGCGTGCGAGCATTTCAGCGACCACGCGCTGACCCAGCGCAAAGGTTGCCATTCCGCGTGTGGACATTGCCTCCTCATAACGACAATCGCGCGCAAACGGCGAACCCTTGAGCCCCGCAAGCAAGCTGATCGAGCGATAAATCACCGGCGGATTGACGAATGGTGCAGGTACCGTTGGCGCGAGCCATGCGTCGGACTCTTTGTCGAACCGAGCGCGAAAGTCGTAGCGACCGGTCTTTCGAATCTCTGCTGCCATTACATTGTCAGTCACCAGGGCCGCCGGGTCCGTCAGCGACGTGCCCCCGCCCTCCTCGAGCATCGCCTTGATCGACGCCATCGTGCCGCCCGACAAAATGTCGCGCGGCCGAAACGCAGGCGGCCCCGTGAACTGGTTGATCACATCAACCGATACCGCACGCTCGCCGGTCACGTCCTTTAGTCGCGATGCAATGAGCAATGCCGCCATGTCAAACGGCAACGCCTCAAAACCACACACCGGAATGATCTTCGCCTTCGATTCAAGCGCCGCTGCCTGGTGTCGCTCAATCATCTGCGCAACCCAGCCAATTTCGCCCGTCAGGTCGAGGTAATGAGTGCCATGTTTTGCAGCAGCAGCCACAAACACTTCACCATTCTTTCCGTAAGGCCCGGCAAGCTGGATCAAAACGCGCGTGGACCCCACCAGCTTGTCAACGCTCGCAGCGTCGGTGCTGTCCGCAAGGCGAATGACAGGCTGCGACGCTGCGTTCGCACACAGCGGCAGCAAAGCCTCAAGCTTCTCCCGGCTACGCCCGGCAATCGCCCACCCGAACCCCGCAGGTATCTGCTGCACGAGATGTTTAAGCGTTTGCGTCCCGGTAAATCCGGTTGCGCCGAAGAGGACAAGGTCTAGCTTCTTTGTTGCCATGATTGATCGCCAAGCGTTTACGGACTTCTGAGAGCTAAGTTTAACCACGTAAAGAGGCGCAGCAGACTCGGTTCACCGGAAAAAACGAGCGTGCGCTTGGGCACGACGCGCGGGGGTATCTGGATATTGGAATGAAGAAGAGCTAGCCGTTCTTGCAGGTATTGCAGCCCGCTAAGCCAGTTGATTGCCCACCCGCTCTATCGAGGCCCCAACGCGATCAACCATTGGCGACGTGCCTGCTGCAAACAGGGTCAGTTGGTGCGTCGCTCTAGTCATCGCCACGTATAGCAACTGTACAGCGTCCTCCATTGACTCATCTCGCATCGGCATCGCGTGTAAGCCAGAGACAAAAACATGCTTGAACTCGAGGCCTTTAGCGCGGTGCATCGTCTCGATCATTACCGCTGCGTCGGCGGCATGGCCAATGTGCCGACGGCCTTCTGAAGGTAATCTCGCCTCGATGCCCTGGCGACGCAATCGATGTTGTATGGCCTCCATGCCTCTCTTGTATCGACACAAGATGACGACCTCTTCGGTACGTCCACCCTCGGCGATGGTGCCGGCAACACGCTCGGCGATCAGCGCCGCTTCTTCGGTTTCGCTTGTCGCACGAACCAGTACAGGCATCGGTCCACGACGACCCGCCGTCGACGGTGCAACGATGGGCGCTTCTCCGTCGACCACCGTTCGCTCGTTGAAGAGCCCGTGGGCGCAGTGCAATGCAACCGAGAGTATTTCAGCCGTATTTCTGTAATTGAGCTTCAGGATATGCGTTCGGCCCACCGCCTGAATACCAACACGCGAAAAGTTCAACTTGTCTCGCCGCTTGCGGTAGATTGACTGGGCATCGTCATACAGTATGAGCAGACTGTTGGTAGTTGGATCAACCATTCGCGTGGCAATGCGCAGCCACGTTTCTTCGAAGTCATGCGCCTCATCGACGAGCAGGGCCAGATACTGTCCGCCAGGAACCTGATTGGTCTCGAGCACGGCTCGCTCAACGACGCTTGCAAGCTCTTCGTAATAATCGTCACCCGACAGATTCGCACGAACCTGCAGTTGGTACTGACGCACAAGGGCCGAACACCATGCATGAAATGTCATCACACGCACACGCTCATCCACCCCACGCAACCTCAGCATTGCATCAATGCGCAAAGAACGTGGCTTGTTGAAACACAGGACGAGCACCGGTCGATCCGGCCTGGCAGCGGCGGCGAGCTGTTCGGCGCGATACACGAGAACCATGGTTTTGCCCGAACCAGCGACACCATGTATTACGCGATGTCCTGCCCCCAGCGTGCGGGCGACCTGTTCCTGATGTAAGTCCATGACTTCAAGCAAGTCAGGCAGCGATATCGGAGCGCCACCGGATGCAAAATCGAGCGCCGCCTGCGTTGTCAGACGCAGTTCCGGAAACAGATGCCAGCGAATACGATCCAGTTGTGGCATTGTCAGGTTGCACGGATAGCGCACCGAGAACATTGCAAACAGCTTTTCGAGAAAGATTTCCACGGGATAGTTTGCATCAAGCTCATCGCGCATCAGCACAAGGTTTTCTGGAAAAACTTCAGAGAACCCCGTCATGGCAACCTGCGCTCGGCGCAGCCCTGAAAATACGCATCCCCACCCGTACGGAAACAGCAGATTACCCGTATGGGAACCGGACTGCTGCAGAAGGCTGGCGTCTGACTTCATCACGTCTACCACCTCGTGAACGTAGTCGCGCGCCTGTCGCAGCGGGTTGGCCACGGTTGACGATCCACGCTCTACATCAATTTCAATGGTGTCGCGGTTGGCTGAAACCATCGTGCCCTGCCGCCAGTCCTTAACTTCAAGCACCAGCAAGCCCCAGCGCGGGCTCACGATGACAAAGTCTGGCTGTCGCGCTCGCGGACCGATTGGCACGTCGTGCCAAACAATGAAATCGTCTGTGAGGCAGCGCTTGAGATGGTTGAAGACTCTTCGTTCACCGGCGTTGCAACGCCGGTCAACATTGGTCATACCTTGTGGGAAAAGTGCCATCAATCACTCCAGATTGCGGCGACTGCCAGACACCAATTTGACACGCACAATTACCCCGTGATTGATACACGAAAGATGATAGTCCCGTCATCACGCAAGAACCCATCGCTAACGCGACTTCGCGCGCCATTGATATGAATTGGCCTCAATTGCCTCGCGATTGCAACAAAGCGTAAACATCATCCCGCGAACTAACCGCAAGAATCGTCACTCGTTTGGCCTTGTCATCAACGTGATAAGCGAGCCGAAACTGCGGCGTGGTGATTTTTATCTTGTAACAATCCGGCAGGCCGTGCAGCGCATCCCTGGCGACGTGCGGTGTTTGCAGTCGTTCCTTCGCTAGCTTTTGCTTGAAGCGGCGCTTTACGCTCTCGTCCAGCCGCGCCCATTCCGCTTCTGCGAGCGGATGGATCGCGAGTTCATAGCTCATCTAGGGTGATCTTGCGGGCGCTAGGAAGCGAACCAAGCCTCGCTTCTGCTTTCTTTGCAACCGCGCGATCGGCAAGCTGATCAAGCATGGCTTCCATCAAGCGCGGCGAAACGATGTAGCCAGCGGGACGATTGTGATTCAGGACAACAATGGCTGAGTCGCCCGCTTGCTCAAACGCCCGTGCTGGCGACTCTCGCAATTCCGAAATACCGATACTTTGCGCGGTTAGCAGGGTGTCCATAAAACGCCTCAAACAGACAAAATAATGACGAATTATAGTCTTTTTTCATCCTTTAATCGACGGCGGGTGCCTCCCTCACAACCGCTGAATTGCCCGAAAACTGCGCCACCGCCACACCACCCAACGTGAGCGCCGCACCAGCGATTTTGATCGTCGTGTAGTGCTCGCCCGCGAATGCCCATGCGACGAGGCCTGCGACGGGCGGCATCAAGTACATGAGCGGCGCAGTACGTGCGACGCCGCGCACGGCGTTGATCCAGCCCCACAAAAGCCAGCCCATGAACGCGGAAATCAGCACACCGAAAAAGATGCCTGCCCAAATGCCTGCAGGTACTTCGCGCCATTCAATCGCTAGCCCCGCGCTAGAGGCAAACAACACGATGGGGACGCTACCGATCATCGTGGCGTAAGTCATGGTGACGACGCTGCCGAGGCGCTCGATGACCGGCTTGGACGCGACGGTATAGTACGAAAAGAAACTCGCGGCGACCAACAAAAACAGGTCGCCGCCAGAGGCCGTCCAGTTGCCCGCGAGCAGTTTGTCCGAGAGGAATACAAGTACGCCTGCGAAAGCGATGGCGACACCAATCAGCTGTGCTCGCTTCAAATGCTCGATGCCCATTACACGCAAGATAAGCAACGTAAAGATCGGGCCGCAGGCGAGGATCAGCGAGCTTGAAAACGCGGTCGACCAGTGGATGCCGTAGCAGACCATGCCGACGTGCAACGTGTGGCCCACAATGCCCAGTCGCGCCAGCGCCCAGAAATCGCTGCGTGATAAACGCGGCCACTGTGTGCCGTAGCGATGCAGCAGCAATGCGACGGCACATACGGGCATGATGAGATAGCGCACGAACAAAAATCCACCAGGCCCGGTGACGCTGTAGACGTATTTTTGCACGGTGAAATTGACGCCCCAGATCACGATCAGTATGAGCGCGGCGGCGAGAGCGAGGGCGGAGCGTTTGGCTTGCGCTTCGCTTGATAAGTGCTGCATATTGCGCTCAATTTTAGTAGGTAGCAGCATCCGCTCACGTCTGGTTGGGTTCGTTTTTCAGAAGTGGGCGTACGTTTTAGGGGTTATGAAATGAATCAGAGGTGGGGGCTTGCGCTGCCTCTGCATTAGTCTTGCGTCAAGCCCCTTTTGCATTGCGACAAGAAAGTCATGACCAGTCACATCACCGTTAACGGTGTTGAAACCGCCTATCGTTTCGACGGCCCCGAGCATGGCCGCGTCGTACTGCTCAGCAATAGCCTCATGTCGAACTACACCATGTGGGACTGGACGGTTCCGGCGTTGACGGACCGGTATCGTGTGTTGCGCTATGACACGCGTGGGCATGGCGGCTCCGCAACGACGCCGGGGCCGTACTCGATTCGGATGCTGGCCGACGACGCTGCGGTGCTGCTGGATGCGCTGGGTGTTGCCTCGGCGCACATCGTGGGATTGTCGATGGGCGGCATGATTGCGCAACAGCTGGGCGCGCGCTATGCCAGCAAAGTGCTGTCGTTATCATTGTGTGACAGCGCGAGCGAAATGCCGCCGCGCAGTCTGTGGGAAGAGCGGCTCGCGATTGCGGCGCGGGACGGGATTCCCGGGCTTGTCGATGGCACGCTCAAACGCTGGTTCACCGAGCCATTTGCAGCGCGTGCGCCAGAGGACATTGCCAAAGTTCGGGCGTTCATTCTGGGCACGGGCGTCGAGGGCTACATGGCTTGCGCTGGTGCCGTGCGCGACATGGCACAAACCACGATGCTGCTGAAAATCAAGGCTCCCACGCTCGTAATGACCGGTCGCCAGGATCCGGCTTGTACCGTCGATCAGTCCACCGTGATGCACCGCATGATCGACAGCTCACGCATGGTGATTCTGGAGGACGCAGCGCACCTCTCGAACATTGAACAACCTCAGGCGTTTAACCACGCGCTGCGAACATTTATTGACAGCGTCGATGACACCTTGCCAAAACGCTCGTGAGCGAGAGCGCCCACGCGCAAATTGATCAAATTGACGACCGCGTGATGGCGGCCGCTACTTTGCTGATGCCTGCGCCATCTCAGCATCGTAGCGCGCCTTGTTCTCCGCATTGGGTGGATAGAGGCCAGGCAGTGGCACACCAAGATCAACCTGGCGCATGATCCACGCTTCGAAGCGCTCTTGCTCCGGCGCCTGCGCGAGCACTTCATCGAGCAAGTCTGCTGGAATGAGCACCGCGCCGTCATCGTCCACCACGATCATATCGCCCGGAAATACGGCTACGCCACCACAGGCAATCGGCTGCTGCCACGCGACGAACGTCAGGCCCGCAACCGACGGCGGCGACGCAACGCCGTTGCACCACACCGGCAATCCGGTGCCTATGACGCCCGCTGCGTCGCGCACCACGCCATCGGTAATAAGCGCCACAACGCCGCGCTTGGCCATGCGTGCGCACAAGATATCGCCGAAAATTCCAGCGTCGGTGACGCCCATTGCGTCGACCACTGCCATGCAACCAGCGGGCATGTCTTCGATAGCGGCGCGAGTAGAGATCGGCGAGCCCCACGAGGCGGGTGTCGCCAAGTCCTCACGCGCGGGGACGAAACGCAGCGTGAACGCGCGCCCGACCCGTCGCGGTTGCCCGGGACGCAAAGGCTTGGTGCCGCGTAACCACACATTGCGTAACCCTTTTTTCAGAAGGATCGTGGTGAGCGTGGCGGTGGTGACTTGCGAGAGGGTTTCCACGACCTTGGGGTCGAGTTGCATATTGATCGGTTGAGTCATGAACGTCGGAAGCTTGAATAGTTATGAGAAGCGCGAGTCGGCGTAGTGTGTGCACCAAAGTGCGCACCACGGTTGCGTTAGTTGATCGACCGACATGTGCGAAGTTGCCGGTGCCAGACACCGCAAACCGGTAGCGGCGTCAATCCGCCTTCGCGCCGGACTCTTTCACCACTTTGGCCCACTTGGTGATTTCGCTTTTTTGATAGGCAGCGAGCTCTTCCGGCGTGCCGCCCACCGCGTCAAGGCCGTTGTCGGCGAGGCGTTTGGCGACGTCGGGCGATTTGAGAATTTTGCGCACTTCAACTTGCAATTTATCGATGATCGGCTTTGGCGTATTGGCGGGTGCAAACAGCGCGAACCAACTCCCCGCGTCGAATCCAGGCAAGCCAGACTCGGCAATCGTCGGAATGTCCGGCGCTGCGGGCGAGCGCGTGCTGCTGGTGACGCCGAGCGCGCGCAGCTTGCCTTCGCGCACCAGCGCGAGGCTCGATGGCATGTTGTCGAACATCATGGTGACGCGTCCGCCCAGTACGTCAGGAATCGCCGTGGCGCGCCCCTTGTACGGGATGTGAACCATGTCGATACCGGTCATCGTTTTGAACAATTCGCCAGAGACGTGGATTGAGGTGCCCGAGCCGCTGGAGGCGAAGGTCATCTTGCCCTCCTTCTTGCCGAGCGCGATGAAATCCTTCAAATTTTTCGCAGGCACATCGTTGTTGATGACAAGCATGTTCGGCGTCGTCGCGATCAGCGTGATCGGCGTGAAATCCTTTACTGCGTCATACGGCATCTTTGAATACAACGCTGGATTGATCGAGTGCGTGCCCACGGTTCCGACGACCATGGTGTAGCCGTCTGGCGCAGACTTGGCTACGAAATCGGCCCCAAGATTTCCGCCCGCGCCCGGCTTGTTGTCGACGATAACCGGCTGGCCCCACGCCGCCGTCAGCCGCTCGCCAATAATGCGCGCCAGAATGTCAGGCGCGCCGCCGGTGGTAAACGTCACGACGATTTTGATCGGTTTGTCGGGAAAACTGGTGGCACTGGACTGAGCCGACGCAGATTGCGCCCACGCGCAAAATACGAGCGCGGCGGCCGCCGCCAAGACTGGTATGCGATGTTTCATAAGCCCTCCTAAGGTGCACCCATGCTAGTCGTGCCGCAGCGCAGCACACGTGTTGGTTGTGCCGCAAATGAAATCTCTACTTTTTGCGCATTGTTTGAAAGACGGCCGCACAATTTCGCGAAATTTGTCGCACAATGGCGAGTGCGTCCTTCACTTTCGCCAGTAGCTCCAATCTTCATGCCGCAGTCGATTACTTCCATCATTGATGCTCTGTTCGGCCTGCCGCTGTGGGCGAGCGTGTTAATGGTGTGTCTGCTCGGCCTGATCATCTGGCTTCAGCGGCAGCGAACGCGGGATTTGCGCCGGGCGCGTGCGGTTTCGCCAAATTTGATGATCGCACCACTGACCTCGCTGTCGCGACAACAATTCGACATGCTGCTGAAGCAGGCGTTTCGCCAGCGCGGCTATGTGATCGGAGAGATTGCCATTGGTCAACGCTCAGCACAGGGCGCTGCCGATTTGATTTTGCGCAAATCGGGGGAGTATTTTCTGGTGCACAGCAAGGCCTGGCGCGTGGCGCTGGTCGAAGTCACCGCGATTCGCGAACTCGATCAAGCGATGCGCGCACAGCGGGCAGCGGGAGGATTTGTCGTCACCAGCGGCAGCTTCACGCGCGAGGCGATGGGTTTCGCCAGTGGTCGCAAGATTCAGCTGATTGACGGCAGGACGCTGCGCGAAATGCTCAATGACACGGCGGGGATGCCGACTGGAGTGCCCACCGTGGTTTCGTTGGGGCCGACCACGATGAGTAAACAGGCGTAATTGGCCTTCAGTTGGCATACAGCTTTATCGTCAAATGACGGCTACACAGGGGCTAAACCTGCAAAAGTCACTTTATCGATAAGTAGCATTTGGTGGTTTCCAGTTCAAATTGCGCGGATGGTGGGGCGCAAGAGAGATGCTACTTCGCGCGGGGTCAGCCAACTGAGTGAACGACGCGGACGATCGTTGAGCATGTCCTCGACGTATTGCAAATACTCAGCCGAGTAGTC
>JBBRVM010000008.1:0-22296 GCA_038246865.1 Burkholderiales bacterium | reverse complement strand
CGATCCAAAATTACTCTCACACGGGCAGGATTGGGACGCATCTCGATGGCCCCTACATCGCGAAGCGAAGAATACGGCACAATGTTGCCATACCTAAGAACATAAAAGCAAGGCCTATGCCAATGTATTTCCGCGATGGAACGGGCATCGAAAGTGGCTGGGCGGATTTTCTCGTCAACGGTTGCTGCGTCGCACAAAAACGTCGGGACAGGCATACAATCCGCGCTCTTGAACATGAAGATGAACCTCACATGAGTTCACATGCGGTAAGCGGTCACCCTCCGAAAGACGTCAAGGGGGCGCGACTGGCGGCCTTGTCACTCGGCGCTATCGGCGTCGTCTACGGGGATATTGGGACATCACCGCTCTACACCTTAAAAGAGGTGTTCTTCAATAAAGCTCACAGCGTTCCGCTCACCGAGGCTAACGTGCTCGGGCTGTTGTCGCTGATCTTCTGGGTGCTGACCATTGTGGTGTCGGTGAAGTACGCGATGGTGATTTTGCGGGCCGACAATCAGGGCGAAGGCGGCACCATGATCCTTTTGTCAATGGCGCTGCGCACAGCCACCGCAGGCGCTAAACGGCGCGTCCTGACGCTGCTCGGCATATTCGGTGTGTCTCTGTTTTTTGGCGATTCCATCATCACGCCCGCTGTATCGGTGCTCGGCGCAATGGAAGGGCTTAAGGAAATCAACGAGGACTGGGTGGTTGCCGTGGTGCCGGTGACGGTGGTGATCCTGATCGGGTTGTTCTACGTGCAGCGCACGGGCACAGGCAAAGTCAGCGCGTTTTTCGGGCCGATCATGGTCGTCTGGTTTTTGGTATTGGGTGGTCTCGGGATTTATCACAGCGCATCGAACCCGGCGGTGTTTGCTGCGCTCAATCCAATGTACGCGTTTTCGTTTTTGATTCACAACCCTGGCCTTTTCATTGTGGTTTTGGGCTCGGCTGTTCTGGCGGTGACGGGGGCAGAAGCGCTATACGCGGACATGGGGCATTTCGGACGTAAACCGATCCGCGTCGCGTGGTTCAGCTTTGTGATGCCGATGCTGGTGATCAACTATTTTGGCCAGGGCGCGCTAATCCTTAAAACCTGTGCGGGCAATGCGCAGTGCACGATGCACCCGTTCTACGATCAGGTGCCGCATTCGTTTTTGATCCCGATGGTGATTCTGGCTGGCCTTGCTTCGATCATCGCGTCACAAGCGGTGATTTCGGGCGCGTTTTCGATTGCACGGCAGGGCATTCAACTAGGCTTTTTGCCGCGTATGCAGGTGATTCACACGTCGCATCGCTCGGAGGGACAGATTTATCTGCCGGCGGTGAACTGGACACTCTTCGTGCTGGTGTTAATCGTGGTGTTGTCGTTCCGCAGCACAGGCAATCTGGCCGCAGCGTACGGCCTCGCGGTGACCGGGGCGATGGCTATCGATACAGTTTTGTTTGCGGTCGTGGCGGTCAGTTTATGGAAGTGGAACCGCTTCGCTGCTGCAGCGGCCGTAGCGGTGTTTGCCCTCGTGGATATTGCGCTCCTGGCGTCTACCGCGATCAAAATTCCCGACGGCGGCTGGTTCCCGCTCCTTGTCGCCACGTTGATTCTGGTATTCATGACCACCTGGAAACGTGGCCGCAGTCTGATGGCCGAGCAACGTCGGCAAACCGCCCTGCCGCTCGCCCCAATGATTGCCGCGCTGGCGCGCGATGCGACGCGGGTGCAGGGAACGGCTGTATTTATGACATCAACACCGGACGAAATGCCCGCTGCGATGCTGCATAACCTCAAGCACAACAAAGTCCTGCACGAGAAGAACATCGTGCTCCATGTGAACTTCCAGGATGTGCCGCTCATCACGCGCGCCAGACGCGTGCAGGTCGAAGACATGGGTGACGGCTTCTACAAAATGGTGGTGAACTACGGCTTCATGAATGCGCCGGATATTCCGAAAGCGCTGACCATTGCGGCCAAGGATCACAAGATCGACGTTGAGATGATGGACACGTCATTCTTCGTCTCGCGCGAAGTGCTAGTCCCGAATCAGTGTCAGCGGATTTCAGTGTGGCGGCAACGGCTGTTTAGCCTGATGGCAAGGAACGCGCAGTCAGCGACTGCTTACTTCCAGATTCCCACCAATCGCGTTTTAGAGTTGGGTGCTCAGGTTAAGTTTTAGGATCAACTTTGGCATGAATGCCCGCTGGCATTGGGGCTAGCGCTGAATTTATGAACATGTCGATGAGTGGCTTTTTTCGCTAGCAGCCCCAATACAATCGTCATTTCAGCGAAAAGCTGATTGTTCACTTCATCACCACATTCGCTGAGCGCGCATCCTTACGCCGCCACCAAAGCGCGAGGCTCATGCCGCTGACGATGTGCCAGATGCCCCAAAGGCTCGCGATGATGACCATGCCCAAATCCGAGCTGAATTGCAGCGCGATGATGCCGAGCGCGAGTCCCGAGTTCTGCATGCCGCCTTCGATCATGACGGCACGGCGATCACGCTCTGACACCCCCATGATCACGCTTGTGATCCAGCCTGTGAACAGGCCGAACCCGTTGTGCAGGGTGACGATGGCGAGCATCGGCAGCAACCCCAGCGTGAGCAATTGCCGCTCTTTGATCAGCCCGATGACGATGAAGGCGAGCAGCGCGAACAGCGAAAAGTTCGCCAGTGGCTTCTGAATCTTTGTGGTGAGCGCCGGGAAGCGATGCGCGACAAAGAGGCCCAGCGACATCGGAATCGCCAGCAGCAACAGCAAACTCACCCAGAGCCCGGACACATCAAGGTTTAACTCGCGCAACCAGCCCGCCGTCGCCGGATTGGTCGCGATCATCCAGCCGAAATTAAACGGCGTCGCGAACAGCGCGATGATCGAGGCGACAGCCGAAATGCTGACCGAAAGCGCCGTATTGCCTCGCCCGAAATGCGTGACGACGTTGCTCAAACTACCGCCAGGGCACGCGGCCACCAGGATCATCGCGGCTTCCACGTTTGGGGGCAAATCGAGCACCAGCGTCGCCAGCCACGTCCCCACTGGCAACAAAATGAATTGCGGAATCAGCCCGCAGATCACCGCCTTCGGCGTTTGCGCCACGCGCTTGAAGTCCGCCAGTTTTAACTCCAGCGCCACTGAAAAAACCATCAATGCGAGCACCAGGCTCAGCACGAGTTGCTGTGTTGTCATTGCTCCCCCATTTTTGTCAACGCCAAGTTTCGCGGCGCTCGCTGTTGTGGGAGCCGCTTTAGCCGCGAAAGCTTCGAGCAAAGCAGCCATCGCGGCTAAAGCGGCTCCTACAAGTCAAAGCAAATAATAGTGCCTAGTTGAGGCTCTTGGCTCCAGAATAGATGCGCGTCACCGTGGTCACCGTACAAGCCGCAGCAAACACATAAGCCATAGTGGCAAAGTGTTGTGGCCACAGGCACATCGCGCAAAACGTGAGGATCGTCTCGGTGCCTTCGGTGAGCCCGCCCAGATAGTAAATGCCTTTGTTGGGGTAGTTCGGGCTCGTCTCGCCGCGCTTCGCCGCGATGGATGCGTACGCCAGAAAGCTTGAACTGGAGCCGATGAAGCTGGCCAGCAAGGCCGCCGCCGGAAGCGCATTGGCAGGATCGGCAAACGCGAAACCCAGAGGCACCGCCGCGTAGAACAAAAAGTCGCAAACGATGTCGAGGAACGCGCCCCGATCGGTCGGCCCCGTCGCCCCCGTGCGCGCCATCGTGCCGTCGACGCCGTCGAGAAAGCGATTGATGAGGATGAGCGCCAGCGCGTAGCCGTAACACTGTATTGCGACGAGCGGCGCAGCGGCAAGTCCGATCAAAGCGCCGGTTAGTGTGACGAAATTGGGTGTCAAATTCGCACGCAAGCAAGCCTTCGCCACGAAGCGATGAGGCGCAGCGAATATCGGCAAAGTGAAGCGATCCAGCATGCTTTCAGTGTAAGCGCCGCTGAACTTCGACCTGTGGGAGCGGCTTTAGCCGCGATTCCCGTTGCGCACGAGCTTTCGCGGCTAAAGCCAATGCCGGTCACTTAAGTGGACAAGCGCGACCGGGGTCGCGGCTACCGTTGAGTGACCGGTATTGCCGCTAAAGCCGCTCCCACATCAAATTGGCGTTGCGATCCGTGTCGGTCCAACGGACATGCCCACCGTCTCTGCTAGATTCGATACATGGATTCCCCGCTTGCATTAATCGTCATCGTGCTCGCCGCCAGCGTGCTGTCGGTGGGGATTTGTCGACGCCTGGGATTGCCATCGCTCCTCGGTTACCTGGTGGTGGGCATGTTGCTCGGGCCGCAGGCATTCAAGCTGATCCCGGATTCGGAGCAAGCGCGCGCGATTGCCGAGTACGGGATCGTGTTTTTGATGTTCTCGATTGGACTCGAATTTTCGTTGCCGCAATTCCGCTCGATGCGGCGGCTGGTAATGGGTTTGGGCTCGGCGCAGTATGTGTTGTCGCTCCTGCTGTTTGCGCTCTTGGCACTGGCGCTGTCGCAAACATTGGCCTCGTCCATCGTGCTCGGCGCGGCGCTGGCCATGTCGTCCACCGCCATCGGTATCAAGCTGCTGGCCGAGCGCAACGAGCTTTCTTCGCCCATCGCCAAGCCAGTGGTGGGTGTGCTGTTATTTCAGGATTTGGCCGTGGTGCCGCTACTGATCCTGTTGCCTGCGCTGGGTGTCGGTGCTGGCATGAGCGCGATGGAGATTGGCTGGATCGCGCTCAAAGTGGTGGTGTTACTTGGGCTGTTGCTCGGCTTTGGGCAACCGGTGTTACGGGCGTGGTTCCGCATCGTGGCGCAACGGAAGACGAGCGAGCTCTTCATGCTCAACGTGTTGCTAGTGACGCTGTTTCTGGCATGGCTCTGTCATCTTGCGGGTTTGCCGCTCGCGTTGGGTGCTTTCGTGGCGGGCATGCTGATCGCGGAAACCGAATACAAGCATCAGGTGGAGGACGACATCCGACCGTTCCGCGACGTGTTGCTCGGGATGTTTTTCATCTCGGTAGGGATGCAGCTCGACGGGCCTTTCGTTGCATCTCAACTGGGCTGGGTGCTGCTGACGCTCGTTCTTTTGCTCGCGGGTAAGGCGCTGATTTTGCAGCCTTTGGCGCGGCAGTTTGGGATGAAAACTGCGGATGCGAACATCGTCGCGTCGATGCTTGCATCGGCGGGTGAGTTCGGCTTTGTAATCCTTACACTCGGAATGACCACCGGTGCGCTTGACGCTCGCGCTGCACAGATCGCTATCGCCGCGATGGTTATCTCGATGCTCGCCGCGCCGTTTTTGCCGCGACTGGCCGAGCACGTCAACAAGCGCATCACGACCAACGACTTCCTCGCGCGTTCAGCCGATATCTTCAAAATCGCCACCGAGAGCATGGAACGGCAGGATCACGTGATCATCTGCGGTTATGGACGCAGCGGACAGTTCCTCGCACGGTTGCTGGAATCGGAGAACGTTCACTTCGTGGCGCTGGACAACGATCCGGAGCGGGTGCGTGAAGCGATGGGCAGCTCCGCCAGCGGCAATGTGGTGTTCGGTGACGCTCAGCGTCGAGAGGCACTCATCGCGGCGGGTGCAGAGCGCGCAAGTGCGCTCGTCGTCTCGTTCGCCGACGTCGATGCCGCACTAAAAATCATCGCCGCCGCCAGAGCCATCCGCCCGGAACTCCCCATAGTGGTGCGCACCACCGACGATGAGCCCATTGAAAAACTGCTCGCTGCGGGTGCGACCGAAGTGGTGCCGGAGATACTGGAAGGTTCGCTGATGCTGGCTTCGCACTCGTTGTTGCTGCTCGGCACGCCGCTATCGCAAGTGCTGCGACGCATCCGCGCGGTGCGTGAAGAGCGCTACAGTCTGTTTCAGGGGTTCTATCGCGGCGCCAGTGACGGTAACGAGAGTGAGGACGATGCGCGCGTTTTGCACACGGTTCTTTTGGCCCAGACGGCAAACGCCGTCGGACGCCCGTGGGGCGAGATCGCGGCGGCGTTTCGTGGCAGCGACGTCGAGATTACGCACGTGCGGCGCGGCGGTGCGCGGCTCACGCGACCGCAGGATGATTTTGTGTTTGAGGCGGGTGACGCCGTAGTGTTGCTGGGTACACAAACGGGCGTCTCCTCGCTTGAGCTTCACCTCATCGGGTGAGCTCAGAACATTGGATTAGGGATTTCCCGAAGGGGAAGCGAAGCGTCCGCGCGATTTTCTAAATTCCGTATCATGGCATGCCGTTTGCGTATGCAAGCGATCTCATTCTCTGGTGTAATCGCCAGTGAACGCACCAAAACAGTAACGGTGCCCCGTCGGGCGATCCGAACAATACGTTCAAAATTTTTATCAAGGAGACTGCGTAATGATTAACACACGACTTAAAGTCGCACTCAGCGCCATGTTGGCCGCAACCGCATTGACCGCCCTGCCTGCTCACGCTGGCAAAACGCTCGACGCGATCAAGGCCAAGGGCCAAATCGTCTGCGGCGTGAACACCGGCCTCGCTGGTTTCTCGCAAGCCGATGCCGCTGGCAACTGGACGGGCCTGGATGCTGATTTTTGCAAAGCCGTTGCAGCAGCCGTATTGGGTGATGCCACGAAAATCAAATGGGTTCCACTGAACGCACAGCAGCGATTTGCCGCACTGCAATCGGGCGAAATTGATGTGCTTGCTCGCAACACTACGTTCTCGCTGACCCGTGACGCATCGCTTGGCTTGCACGTTACTGGCGTGACGTACTACGACGGTCAAGGCTTCATGGTCACGACCAAGTCGAAGATCAAGGACGCCAAGCAACTGAAGGGTCAAACTGTTTGCGTGCAATCGGGTACCACCACTGAGAAAAACCTGACCGACTTCTCGAAAGCCAACGGCCTCAATATCAAGCCCGTCGTTTTCGAAAAAGTAGAAGCTGCAACCGGCGCGTATTTCGCGGGTCGTTGCATCGCCTACACCACGGACGCATCGGGCCTGGCCTCGGTTCGCAACAAAGAAGCCAAGGTTCCGGATGAGCATGTGATCCTGCCACAGTTGATCTCCAAAGAGCCACTCGGCCCGATGGTTCGCCGTGGTGATGACGAGTGGTTCGCCATCGTCAAATGGGTGATTCATGGCCTGCTCGAAGCTGAAGAATATGGCGTCACGCAAGCCAACGTTGATCAGATGAAGACCAGCACCGACCCGGTCGTTCAACGTCTGCTCGGCACCACTGAGGATACGGGCAAGCTGCTCGGTCTGGACAAAGAGTGGATGGCGCGCGCACTGAAAGCATCGGGAAACTACGGTGAAATGTTCGAGCGCAACGTCGGCCCGAAATCGTCTTTGAAATTGCCACGCGGTGCCAACAATCTGTGGAACAAAGGCGGGCTCATGTACGCCTACCCCGTTCGCTAAGTCGGACTTGCTGCGCGGGCGCATTGCCGCGTTGCTGTCCGACTCGCGTACTAAAGTACGCGTCGTCGAACAGCGCCTTGCACTGCATCCCGCTCGCTGCGTCCTTTGTTAGCGAACGTCGTTCGCTTCACAGGGCGCGGGTTCCCTCTCCCACCGGGAGAGGGTTAGGGTGAGGGGGTTAGTGAGAAATCACGAGCCTCTTCCCTCTAACAAGAAGACACAAAAAGCACTAAACAATTTAGCGGGGAAAAACGCATGGCCGAAGCCAAAGTCGCACCACGAACGCCACCGACCAAACGCGATTGGTCATGGCGAAGTCAGGCCTTTCGCGGGTTAATTTACCAGATCCTCGCGGTCGTGCTGATCGGTGGCGCCGTGTGGTTCCTAGCCCACAACACTGCCGAGAACATGCGCATTCGCGGCATCAAAAGCGGCTTCGATTTCCTCACTGCAACAGCCGGTTTCGACATCGGCGAATCACTCTTCCCCTTCGACTCCAACAACCCCTACTGGAAGGCCTTTTTAGTCGGCATCACCAATACGTTGCGCGTGGCCATCATCGGCATCATCCTGACCACCATCCTCGGCACGATGATCGGCGTCGGGCGTTTCTCGCGCAACGGCCTGGTGCGTGGCCTGTGTCAGGCGTACGTCGAATTCTTCCGCAACGTACCGGTTCTGCTTCAGCTTTTGATGTGGTACCTGCTGTTCACAGAGCTGCTGCCGAGCATTGCGGATGCGAAACAGATTGGCGGCTTTTTCCTCAGCAAAGGCGGCCTTTCATTCCCTGAACCGGTCTGGGCTGCGGGCCATATCTGGGCGGCCGGAGGACTGATGGTCGGGCTCGTGGCGGCATGGTTCTATCGTCGTTGGGCACAAAGCAAATTTGAAGCGACTGGCCACGTTCGTAGCATGGTTTGGGCACCGCTTGCAGTCGTGATCGCATTTGGTATCGTTGGCTGGCTAATCGGCGGAGCACCCTCAGAAGTTAATCTTCCGAAGAGGGGTGAGTTTTCTGTCGAAGGCGGCGGCTCCCTCACGCCTGAATTTCTGGCCGTATTGCTCGGTTTGACGCTCTACACCGCTGCGTTCGTGGCGGAGGTCGTGCGCTCTGGCATTTCATCCGTGGCTCGCGGCCAGGGCGAAGCGTCGCAAGCGCTGGGTCTGTCCAAAAATCAGGAAATGCAGAAAGTCTTGTTGCCACAAGCACTGCGCGTGATCATCCCGCCGATGACCAGCCAGTTCTTGAACCTGACGAAAAACTCCTCTCTCGCGGTGGCCATCGGCTACCCCGATGTCGTGTCCATCGCCAACACGGCGCTAAACCAGACCGGTCGCGCCGTCGAATGCATCGCGATCATCATGCTCGTGTATCTCACCACTTCGTTGTCCACCTCCATCTTCATGGGCTGGTACAACGCTAAATCGGCCATTCAGGAGCGCTAGGATCATGGCCGAAACCATCATTTTCCAATCGCTTCCATCACGCCCTGCGCCCACGCAAACCGAGGGCCTCGTGCCGTGGGCCAAGGCCAACTTATTCGCTAACTGGCAAAGCACCCTGACCACAATTGTGGTCGGTGGTCTGCTGCTGTACTTCATCCCACAGTTCATCAATTGGGCAGTACTCACCGCGACCACCGTGCCCAATGCCGACGCCTGCCGCGCGCCCGGTGTCGGTGCCTGTTGGGGCGTAATCACCGAGAAATATCGGCTGATTATTTTTGGCCGCTATCCGCTGGAAGAGCAGTGGCGTCCGCTGGTTGCCACGCTTCTGTTGCTCGCGTTGCTGGTGGCTAGCTGCACCCGGGCGTTCTGGAACAAATGGTTGCTCGTGCTCTGGGTCGTTATCGTCAGCATATTTTTCGCGCTGATGTACGGCAACGTGATGGGCCTCACCAGAGTCACAACAGATCGTTGGGGTGGCCTGCCGCTGACCATCATGCTTTCAAGCCTGTCGATGGTGATGGCGTTCCCGCTGGCGATTGCAGTCGCGCTCGGGCGTCGCTCCAAGCTGCCTGCGATCCGCACGTTCTGCACGATTTATGTTGAGCTGATTCGCGGTGTGCCGTTGATCTCCGTGCTCTTCATGGCGTCGTTCATGTTCCCGCTATTCATGCCACAGGGCGTAACGATTGACGTGCTCATTCGCGTGTTCGCTGGCCTGACCCTGTTTGCGGCTGCCTATATGGCAGAGGTAGTGCGCGGTGGACTGCAAGCCATGCCAAAGGGGCAGGCGGAGGCCGCAGCGTCGCTCGGCTTGTCGTACTGGCAAACGCAGGGCCGCATCATCCTGCCGCAAGCGTTGGCGATGGTGGTGCCAAGCATCGTGAACAACTTCATCGGCCTGTTCAAAGACACGTCGCTGGTCGGCATCGTGTCGCTGTATGAGCTGACCGGCTCGCTCGGCCTTGCGCTCAACGGCGACGCGGACTGGCGTCCATTCAAGCTCGAAGGCTACGTTTTCATCACACTCATCTACTTCTCATTCTGTTTTGCCATGAGCCGCTATAGCTTGTGGATCGAGAAGCAAGTCAACAAATCCAAACTGCGTTAGTCGGGAACAACCTACATGAGCACCACTCCAGCCCGTGCAACGGCTTCTACCAAAGACATCATCGTTTTCGATAAAGTCAACAAGTGGTATGGCAACAGCTTTCACGTCCTGCGCGACATCAATCTAAATGTCAAACAGGGCGAGCGCATCGTCGTCTGCGGCCCCTCCGGCTCCGGCAAATCAACGCTGATCCGGTGCATCAATCGACTCGAAGAGCATCAGGAAGGCCATCTCTGGGTCGACGGTACGGAACTTACCGATGACGTCAAAGCCATCGACAAAATCCGCAAGGAAGTCGGCATGGTGTTCCAGCAGTTCAACCTGTTCCCGCATCTGACCGTGCTGGAAAACCTGACGCTGTCACCGATGTACGTCGGCAAGATGCCGAAGAAAGAAGCCGAAGAAAAAGCGATGATGCAATTGAAACGCGTGCGCATCGCCGAGCAGGCAGGCAAGTATCCGCTGCAACTCTCCGGAGGTCAGCAGCAACGCGTCGCCATCGCCCGCGCCCTGTGTCTGACCCCAAAAATCATGCTGTTCGACGAGCCCACCTCAGCGCTCGATCCCGAGATGATCAAGGAAGTGCTCGACGTGATGGTCGCCATGGCCGATCAAGGCATCACCATGATCTGCGTCACCCACGAAATGGGCTTCGCCAAAGCCGTCGCCGACCGCGTGATCTTCATGGATCAAGGCCAGATCGTCGAACAAAATAATCCACATGACTTCTTCAACAACCCGCAGACGGATCGGTCAAAGGACTTTTTGTCGAAGATTTTGGGGCATTGAGACAAGCTTTTGCTACGACGCAAAAAAACAGTCGCGATACGGCTCTTTTTTTGTCCTTGATACTCAAATCAGTCATCTTACATCAAATCATCAGATGCGATATGATTCGCATTTACGTGAAGGACGGTTTATGCGCACCACGCTCGACATCGACGATGATGTTTTGATAGCAGCAAAAGAGTTGGCCAAGGCGGCCCACAAAACCGCTGGGCAGATCATCTCCGAATTAGTCCGAAAATCACTGACAGCTGCTCCCGCCTACGGGGTTGAAGAGCCAAAAGCGATTTTTGGCATTCGCCCATTTCCTCGTCGCGGCGGCATGGTAACCAACGAGCTGATCAACAAAATCCGCGAACAAGAGGGCATTTAGCTTGCTCGCGCTTTACGACGTTAACGTCCTATTGGCGCTTTTCGATGCCGAGCACACGCAACACGCGTCTGCGTCAGCTTGGCATCATGCGAACGCATCAATGGGATGGGCAACCTGCCCGATAACGCAAAACGCACTGTTACGGATCATGTCGCAGCCCACCTACTCGCACCCGATACCCCTTGCGAGCGTGGCAGATCGGCTGCGCGAAAGCTCGACCGAGGCTGCGCATCATCGATTCATCTCCGACGATGTGTCCCTCGTCAACCCGGCAATCGTTCGTCAAAGCGCGCTGCTAAGGCCATCCGCGCTGACCGATATTTATTTGCTGGCGCTAGCCTTCAAACACAACGCCAGGTTCGTGACTTTTGATCGTGGCATTGCACTAAGTGCGGTCATTGGAGCCACACCCGCGCATTTGATTGTCCTTTAGCCACACCGCTGTGGCGCCAGCGAACGAAAGTCGAACTGAAAAAGCTTCGTCCCGTGCGCTCGAATTGATCAGTCTGCGTCGCTCAACAACCTCGACCTCCTTGGGGGTGTAAATAAATCGAGCACGACTCTGGCTACGCTTTTACACGATGCGAGCGATGCTGCGCTTGGGTCTGGCGGGGCTTTTTGTTACCCTACATCTGTGGCCTTGGGTGGCGCTCACGATGCGTCGTCTCGTTACTTATGTCCCCGCAATTGCTTTTTGAATTTTGCGGGGACGGCTATTTATGTGGACTTTCGCCGGACCTTTCAAAAGCAAGCAGAGAAGTTTTGGTCAGAGGCCGAGCGTCACGCGTTCATTGACTGGATCGCCGAACACCCGTTAGCGGGCGACGTTATCAAGGGCGCAAATGTAGCGCGCAAAGTGCGCTGGACGGTATCCGGACGCGGTAAGTCCGGCGGCGTGCGTGTGATTTACTTTAACTTGAATGAGCAAGGCGTGGTCGTACTTGTAATGATGTACACCAAATCGAACCGTGCGACCGTTTTGCCGACGGACATTGAAAAAGGTGCTTAAGATGGATATTGAAAAGGTAGCAAAAGCTATCGAAGCCGATGCAGGCATGCCGCTGCCAGCGCTCCGCGACGCGATAGCGGAGGCGACGACGGGAATGGGTCGCGTGACGACCGCTGAGCAAATTTTGCTCCGGCAAGCGCGGGCAAAAACAGGTCTATCTCAAGCGGAGTTTGCGACACGCATTGCAACTCCCGTCGCCACACTTCGTGATTGGGAGCAAGGACGATTTCCCCCACCGGGCGGAGTTATCTGCTTGCTCAAGCTAATCAACTTACATCCCGAGCTGTCTACGGAATTGGAAACTTTCTGACGGGTGAGGCCTGAAGCCGATGCAGCGCAGCTGGCGCACGCGATCTGTGCGCTGCATGGACCGCGCGGCACGGCGCAAATCGCTAGTAACAGCGGCATTGGTCGCGAGGCGCTTTACAAGGCGTTGCGTGCCGATGCGAGCCCGCGATTTGACACCATCGCCCGCGTTTGCAAAGCGCTCGGAGTTAAGCTCGTGGCGCAACCGTTGGCGAGATAAATCGTAACCTGATTAGAAAGGTCTCTCAGGTTTGGAATCGTCATCCTGAGCCACAGCGAAGGATCAGTGTGCCTATTAATACGCGTTCTATGACGCTCCGTCTCTGCAACCTGATGTTTCGCTTCACTCAACATGACAATCTTCCTGAAAAGCAAGTTTGCTGAGGCACGTTGCTAATCGGGAATCGTAAATCGCTCTCAGCCTAAAGTGGGCAATTCGTGCCCACCACTACGAACCACGGGTGCCTGTTCTGCCTGGAACACGCCCGCGAACCCATCCATAGGCAACGGCGTGAGATACGGACTGCGAAAGAACTGTGCGAATGCGCCAAGCGCACGATAATTGCACCGAAAGCATCACACATCAACGCATCAGATGCGCTAAAGTCCGATCAAATTTCGGAGGACTCGCCAAGCGCACAACACTTGACATTGACGACGACGTTTTGTTGGCGGCAAAAGAGCTCCCCAAAGCAGCCGACAAAACTGCGGGCAAGGTCATTTCCGATCTGGTCCGAAAATCACTGACGGCAACGCCCGTGTGTACGGCCGAAGCGCCAAAAGCGATTTATGGCATTCGCCCGTTTCCTCGTCGCGGCGGCATCGTCACCAACGACATGATCAACAAAATCCGCGAACGAGAGGGCATTTAGCTTGCTCGCGCTCTACGACATCAATGTGCTTTTGGCGCTGTTCGACTCGGAGCACACCCAGCACGCCTCGGCAGTGGCATGGCATGGCATGAAGCAAACGCATCCATGGGTTGGGCAACGTGTCCGATCACGCAAAACGGACTGCTGCGGATCATGTCGCAACCCACCTACTCTCACCCGATCCCGCTTGCAAGCGTGGCTGATGGGCTGCGCGAAAGCGCAACCGAAGCCGCGCACCATCGATTCATCACCGGCGACGTGTCCCTGGTGAACGCGGCGATCATTCGCCAAAGCGCGCTGCTCGGATCATCCGCTCTGACCGATATTTATCTGCTGGCGCTAGCCTTTAAGCACGACGCCAGGTTCGTTACCTTTGATCGCGGCATCGCGCTAAGCGCGGCAATTGGAGCAACGACTAAACACCTTGTTGGACTGTAGACAGCGATATGGCGACGATGACAAATTTCATGCTGAAGCGCCACTTCGAACTCGCTCAGATTTATCAAACTTCGTCTCTCATCAACCGCGGTCGCCCGACCCCTTTCGAACTCACCTGGCGCTGCGTAAGCGCTTCAATGTGGGTCTTGAACTTCTCCGCGCCCAGCACCCAGCCCTTGTGCGTGCAGTCGCGAATGGCCAGCAGATCGGCCCTACTAATGGCCGTTTTGAACAGCGCCCGATACGCCGCGCACCGGTCTTCTGCATTGCGTGCCAGTCGACGATACAAATCATGCGGCTTGACGAAAACCGAGTTGGGCCCGGTCTCGTTCAACGCATTCGCCGCATAGCTCGACCATGCGTAATCGCGTGGATGCGCCACCATACCCGCACGCACCGGGTTTGACTCGATGTAGCGCATCAGGGTCAGTAGATACGTCTCAGTATCAACCACCGTCGCCCGGTAGCGTCCCTCCCATAGCGTTCCACTGCGCTTGTACCTGTCGTTGAAATACTGCACATAGCGACGCCCCACCGACTGAAACGCCTTACTGATGCTCGCCTCGTGTTCGGGCGTCGCCAGCAGATGAATGTGATTGGTCATCCACACATAAGCATGAATCGTCAAACCATGTGTTTCTGCCGCCTCGATCAGGGCATCGCGGAAGAACAGATAGTCCGCATCAAACGCAAACACCGCCTGCCGATTGTTACCGCGTTGAATGATGTGCTGCGGCTGGCCTGGGATGACGAATCTGGGAAGGCGGGCCATGGGGAAGCAGTCCGCTATTGGGTTGAGAGGACTCAAGAATAGCAGATTTTATCGTGTCTGACCCCATTTATCCCATTTATCTATCCGGAAGTGTATAGTCCCCACGTCTACAGATTTTCGCTGGATTCAACAACCGCCCTCCCCAGCCCGCAAGCCACGCGACGCATTGCAGATCGTTGACGTTCCTGCACTCCAGACAAGCATGTTCGAACTTAGTATCGGATTTAGGGCGAATGTGAGGTTAGTTAGCGTTGCGCCATCCGTAGCACCGCTTGTGCCCGTGATCACACCACTTGCCACGATCGCGCCTGCGAGAATATTTCGTGTAGCCGGAATAATTGGCACACCGGAGGAACCTGAATTGCAGCTTGTCATTACGCCGTTGTTGTGATCGACGCAGGCTGCAACCGCCACTTTAACTGCCGAGAGTTCCGCCAAACTCGCCATGGCTCGTACGCGAGAAACGTAGTTGCTATACAGAGGTATGGCAATAGCTGCCAAAATTCCGACGATCGCCACAACGATCATCAATTCGACCAACGTGAACCCATTTTGTACAAGACGCGTCATCATTCGTATCCTCCACACTCAAGTACTAAATCTGTTCTCGGAAAAATTTTCAGCTGACGGTTTTGGCGATGTCAAGATCACGCGTAGCGCAAATCGCAAGATTTTTCACTCCGCCAATTGATTTCAAAGTGGCACAAAGGGGGCTATTCCAATTACTTTGCCCGTTCGAGCGTCGAGCATAACGACGAATAATGATGCCGATATTCTGATTGGCAGAAAAGCTGCTGACTTATCGTCATATCCACGCCGACGTAGCCATTGGTCAACCTCACTCGAGCGTTTCGCGTCTCCGTTTTTCAACGCCTTGATCTGTTTTGCATGCGACAGCACTCGCCCCTGAACCGATTCGTACGCCACATGCAGATGTGGAAAGTGCCCGCGGCCAGCTCCAGCGATAACGGCGTCTTTAACCTCTTCCATATCGTAGGGGTTGTCCGGGGCTTTCGTACCTACCCATACCGGCCCCCACAGCGGGAGCTTGACATTTGCCTTTGTCAGATTTGCCTCAGACACTTCGGGCGCTTGAACCACCTGAAACTCCCCGTCCAAGGCCGCTACAAATACCGGCCGTGCTTCAAAGAGTGTGAATACGCCATAAGCCATGGCTGCGATCTGCATCAGCACGATGATTGTCAGATCAAATTTGAGCGACGGCTTGCCATGCTTGAAAACTACCAGTGTCAGCAACGGTCCCAACACGATATCGATGGCGACCACCACCAAGAATATTTCCGACCCGCCGATCGACGTGAGCATCGGCGCGGGATACCACACAAACCAAAACATTGCGAACAGCACCGAGCCCACGAGTAGGCTGATGACCAAATGCGCGCTCGACGCCTTTAGACGAGTCACTGCTTAAATGTAGAAAGAATCAATTTAAGAAAAAACCCGCCGAAGCGGGTATTTTGTGATTGCAGCGTGAATCTCACGCCGTCAAATTATGGGCAGTCGCCAGTACCTGGTTTGAAGCCGCGAGTCGCATTGCACGATGTGCCGGTATTGTTCCACCTAACAGCAGACTGGCCATTGACGGGAACGTAAGCACCAACATACGTTAAGCCGGCGCCGGCCAACGTAGCACCAGTGGTCGCGGTGAGAGTAATTCCGGCCCCAGCCACAGCAATGGTAGGTGCGACGGTGATGTTTCTCGTTACAAGCGTGGCGGTTGTTCCAATTTCAGCAAGCGTATCGCAAGAGGCTAGAACGCCTTGGTTTTGATCCAAGCACGTCGCGACACCTGTTTTGATACCCGCCAATTCGATAGCAGCACCGGCGGCGCGTGAACGTGACGTGTAATCAGAATACTGTGGAATCGCAATCGCAGCCAAAATACCAATAATCGCCACGACGATCATCAATTCGATCAGGGTGAAACCCTTTTGAATAGAACGTTTCATTTTCAATTTCCTTCCCCGGATTGGGATTTAAGTAACTCAGCGAAAGCCGCTGCATGGGTCACGTAACGCAGTGGTTGTGCCAGAGTTTGCCGATTCCCCTCTGACCCCACGTAAATCATTGATTTACCTGCGTTTTTTTCTTTCACCGATTTTTCGCTGAATGAGCAGTAAGAATGATCCGGTATGCGAGCGTCATTTGGGTGTCGAGTAACTGACGTTTTTCGTCACTTGGTTGACGGGCGGTGTCGGTTCGCTGGGGCTGGATGCCCGCCATTGCCCTTCGGTGCCGGCTTGAGCGGGTTGCGGTGGGGTTCCCCGGCTTGAGGCAATATCGGTCACTTAACGGTAGACGCGACCCCGGTCGCGCTTGTCCGCCTTGGAGCGCGACCGCGGTCGCGCCTACAAAGTCGACAAATCGGCGCTTAAGTGAGCGACATTGCGGCTTGAGGGGAAGGGGGGATGGGGCGAATGAATCGCGTCACGTACTCCGAGAAAAATCATCCCCACTCCAACCCTCCCCTTGAAAGGGGAGGGAGTCGGCACCAAAAGAAACGGGGCGGGTGGCCCGTCCCACCCCAACCCTTCGCTGGAGGGGGAGGGAGTCGGACGACGAGTGTCGGCTGATCGGGGCGCGCTGCGGGCACCCGGGAACTCGTTGCGCACAAAAACTACCCGGTGATTTACAGGGTGCGCGGTTCGAACGTCGAAATCATCCGCGTTCGCCACACGTCGCATAAGCATCCGACCAAAATCGAGTCGCTCAAGGCAGAACCATTTATGTCGTTCTTGGCCGTTTGGCGCGTTGCGCCTAACGGCGCAATGTGGATATCCGCTTTTTGCTGTATGCGCGGCTGTATGCGGGCTGAACGTGAAAATCGTCGATAGTCGACAATACGATTTATCGTGTTGTGGCCCAAATAGAATGGTTATTTCATCACAATGCTGAACAACTATTCTCTCGGTTGTGTGCGTTGCCAGCGAGAATTTGCACATCAGATTTATAATAATTCACTGATTTCGTGAATTATTATTTACCATGAAAAATATTACTGTGTCGATTGCCGATGACCTTGCGCTCAAACTACGCGTGGAAGCGGCGAAGGCGGACAAGAGTTTGTCGCGTTTTTTGGCTGAGACGTTGGAGCGGGCGATGTTTGGTGCATCAACGGAGAGCGTGGCGGCCAGGATCGGCGCGGGCGCGGGCGAATTTGAGGTCCCGGACGACATTGATGCGAGTAATGCGGAGATCGCTCGTCTGTTTGGTGTAGCGTCGGACGGATCGGGTGACGCGAAGGTGGCCGCCAAACATCCATGAAATTGCTGCTGGACACCCGCATTGCGCTGTGGGCGGTGGCGAACTCGCCCCGGCTTTCGCGGGCGGCGCGTGAGTTAATTTTGTCGCCTGAAAATAGCGTTTGGGTGAGCGCGGCGAGCGTTTGGGAAATTGCGATCAAGCACGCGCTGTGCTGTGGCGACATGCCAGTGTCCGGCGCGCGGGCGAATGAGTTGTTCGCGCATTCGGGCTATCTTCCGCTGCCGATTGATGCGAAGCATGCAGCATCGGTGGCGCTGTTACCGACTCAAGGCATTCATGCCGACCCGTTTGATCGGCTGCTCATCGCCCAAGCGAGGGCGGAGTCGATGACGCTGTTAACGCACGATGATGCGGTGGCGGCGTATGGGGGCGGGGTGATGCGGGTTTAGAGAAGCGCCGTGGCTTTAGCGCGATTGCAGGTGCGCACGCAGCCAGTTGGCGAAAGCGGCTTCGGTGATTTCGCCTGATGCAACGGCGAGCATGGTGAGGACGCAATCGCTGTCGTTGGCGACCAGCTCGAAACCGTTCAACGCACAAAAAAGCTCCGCCGCAACAAAGCCTGTGCGCTTGTTGCCGTCAATGAAGGCATGGTTTCGGCTGATGCCGTAGCCGTACGCCGCAGCGAGTTCGGCCATATCCGGTGTGCCGTAGAGCGCGAGATTTTGCGGGCGGGCCAGCGCTGAGGCGAGCAGACCAGCGTCGCGCACACCCAGCAAACCGCCATGTTCAGCGAGCTGCGCGTCGTGAATGGTTTCAATGACGGTGGCGTCGATCCAGGTCCAACGAGGCGCATGCACTCCGCTCATGGCTATTTAGCCAATTCGGCCAATACATTGCGGCGCTTTTTCATGATGACGCGAGCAAGCGTCATTTGCGCTTCAAATTCTGGGTTGGTCGCCATGATTCGAATACCGTTTGGCGTTGGCGAGTAATAGAGCGAATCGCCCTTGTCCACGTTGAGCTCAGTGAGCACTTCTTTCGGCAACACCACGCCTACCGAATTACCGATTTGAACGAGTTTGAGGGTGTGCATGGGTGGCCTTTGCGTGTGAGTTACCGAGACGAGAGTATAACTTATGTAATTACGTCTGGACGGGAAACCTTTTCAAGGGCGTCAGTCCACGTCGGCAAACACCTGCTCGGCGGTGAGTGTGAGTTCAACCGAAGTCAACGATAGGGTGGCTCCAACGACGCGCAGGTCAATTGGGTGCAACACCCAAAGGCCTTGATCACCGAGCCGATAGACCTCGATCTGGCGTTTATCAATATCCACCATGACGTATTCACGCAGCGAGGGAATCTGTCGATAACTGACGAATTTTTCACCACGGTCGTAGTTGGCGGTGGAGGGGGAAAGGATTTCAACGATGAGCTTGGGTTCGCTTTTGCTCATACGGCTTTCGCGATCTGCGGGGTCGCAGGTGACCATGATGTCGGGGTAGAAGAAGTTTGAAAGCGTTTTGATCCTGAGCTTCATGTCGCTCATAAAGACATTGCAGTGCGTGCCACTCAGATGTGTAAGCAAGGCGCTGGCTAGGCGCAGGCTCACCATCACGTGGCGATCCTCAACCCCCGCCATAGCAAACACTTCGCCGTTTACGAACTCGTGGCGTTCGAGTTGTTCGGCCTCCCAAACGAGATAGTCTTCAGCGGTAAACGGTGTTTTTGGTGGCATCAGTCCCATTTGCGGAGGATAGTGCCACGTTACGCAGTTTTCGTCGCTCGCAACGGCCGAAACACGTCGATATCGTCGTAGAAATCAGCCTGCTCGTTTTCAGCAAACCAGCCCGGCACGCCGACGATGGGTAGTGGCAAACGATGCTCGTTTTCAGCCAGCAATGTCCCCGATACGATGTGGCTGACCATCCATGCATCGGCGTCGGCTACCGGCGTGTCGTGCGCGAGCGGCAACCACAGCGCTTTCACCGTGAGCCCGCGATGCGGGTTGCTGCCGAGTTGTTCGAGGGCGCCGTGGCCGAAAAGGATCGGGCGCGCTTCGTTGATGAAACCTTGCCGGTGAGTAACGAACAGCGCTCGCCACTCGTGCGCTTCGTGCAGTTTTTTCAGGTCGTCGCGCTGGCTCAGGATGATTGCGCCTGCTTCGTCGAACAGTGTGAGCACGTCGCGGCGGCGCGGTCTTGTTTTGCCGTCTGCGGTGACGCCGAGTGCGACGTGGGCAACGCTGATCGCACGTTTGCTTTTTGGGAAGGTGAGCCAGACCAGGGCGTTCATCACGTCGTGCAGGTTATCGGCGCGGACGATGAGCTCGTTGTGTTCGACCACACGACGCTCGTAGTCGATGGCGCTTACGGTGCGCGGTGGCGGTGGGACGAAGAAGGGGACGTCAGGCGGGGGCGCGGCGCGACCTGCGATGATGTCAACGTAGACGGCATGCGCGATCGCGTAGGGTGCAAATGCGGGGTGCGCTAGCAATCGCAACGGAATCATGCGAGTGCGTCGCGACGGCCCTTGTAGGGGCGGCTTGCCGCGACCCAACGCAAACGCATATTCACGTGGCACTTCATGCTGAAGCGGGGTCGCGGCGAGCCGCTCCTACAAGGGCGAGACGTGGTCAACGCTGCCGACCGCCCATGCTGCCCAGAACAATCATCGCAACGATCAGTACGGCGATCACCGCCAGCGTGATCTTCACCCAGCTCTTCGGATATTCGCCGTCGATCTTGCCGGTGACGGCGTTGATGAGTACCTGAAAGTCTTTGGCACCGTAGGTGTAGGTCAAAAGCCACACGGGGGCGAGGATGTGTTTGAACGTTTGCCGCGAGAAGTCGGCGTTGACTTGCAGGTTCCTCTGCGTGTCGCCGGGCACCTGGTTGGAGCACAGCTGCCGCGTTTCGCCAGTCATGCGTTCGCGGCTTAATTTGGCGGCACCGATCAGGTCAATCTGATAGCGCTCGACGGTCCAACCGCTGACGTAGGCGGCGTCGTACGGCTTGAGCGCTTTGCTGGCGGCATCAGTGGTCGGGAACGGTTCGATAGAACGCAGAAGCGCTGGGTGAACGCCCTTTGAGCCGCAGACCAGCGTATCGTCGAAAAAGTGATTCAGACTACCGGACGCATATTCCCAGCGTGTGCGCTGTACCTGCCGCGACTTTGTTTCGCCGTTGTCGGAGTACGTTTCTGTCACGTAGTAGTGATAGCCCGCCTCGGCTTCCCAGCGCGCGTCGACCAACGCGTCAAACGTCCAGTACGGCAGGTATACGCCCTTGACAGTGTCGGTCATCGCCCTTGATTTGAGCTTGTTCGGTGCCCACCAGAGCTTGCCGTACCACGCGCGAATGGTGTCGCGTGCTTTCGGTTCGCTGACCTGAAACGGCATCACGCCTTCGGGGCGAATGACGTCGTTAGTTTCGTCGTAATCGACGATGGCCGAGGCGCCACAGAACTCGCAGGCTTTGGCCTGCTTGGCCGGGTCAAACACGCTGATCGCCTGGCAGGAATTGCACTTGACCATGCGCTTGGTCAGCGCCCAGCCGCGCGCTTCGCCTTGAATGTTCCTTAATGCGGCCGCGAGATCGTGTTCGACCACATCGGTCGCCTGAATGCCGGGCATGGTCTCGCTCGCGAGTGGCATCGGGGCTTCGGTGCCACAGAACGCGCAGACGAGCTTTTGTTTGGCCGGATTCCACACGGCTTCGCCACCGCAGGCGACGCAGGTGTATTTGCTGCGTGCGGCTTTCTCTGGGGCGGTGGCCTCAGTGTGCGTGGCAGTTTGGCTGCTCATTCGCGAGATTCCGGAGGAACGTAGGCAACATTTGCGAACAGCTCGGTGAACGAGCACGAAAAATTGATCGTTGCAATGTTCAGATCCATCAACTCGGAGATGACTTCCCAATGGCCGTTGTCCTGTTTGCGAAAAACCGTTGCGCCGTGCGAGAGCGGTGCCACGATGACGTATTCCTTGAGCGAGGGCAACATGCGATAGCGGACAAATTTTCCGGCCAGATCGTAGTCAGCGGTCGATGGCGAGGACACTTCGATGATGACGGAGGGTTCGGTCAATATGGCGGGGCCGCTGACGTCCAGGTCCTTGTCGCTGCACGTGATGACGAGATCGGGGTAGAAGTACGCGTTGGCTGCTTCAACGCGGACTTTGATGTCAAGGGCGAAGACGCGGCAAGGCGTGCCATTGAGGGCCGGGCGCAATTGCATCACCAGATTCATCACAACTTCGTTGTGCTGACGCGTCGTCCCCGTCATTGCGAACACTTCGCCCTCGACGAACTCGTGCCGAACGTCCGACAGCGAGTTCTCCCATGTCAGAAATTCACTGGCAGTCATCCTGGATTTTGTTGCGGTTGCCATCGGATTACCTCTTCAGCTTTGTGGCACAAGGGCGGTTTCATTAGGGCTGGACGCTCAAATCGTTGAAACTCGACTTTCGGCGATTATCTAGTCTAGCCCCAGTGCAGTGGTGCTTGTACCAAAAAGTTGACTCACCACTCTACGAGTCTCACGCAGTAATGTGGGAGCGGCTGACGCCGCGCAAATCCCGTGCGAGCGCATT
>JBBRVM010000007.1:0-23304 GCA_038246865.1 Burkholderiales bacterium | reverse complement strand
TAGAAGTGACCGGTGCCAGCAGACGATTCGAGTTTGATTTTTTCACGCATGATTCATGTCCCCCCGAATTAGATGACGCGACGGGCACGAAGATCGGCGAGTACGACGTCAATGCCGTTCTTGTCAATCAGGCGGATGCCAGCGGTGGAGAGACGGAGGCGGATGAAGCGGTTTTCGCTTTCAATCCAGAAGCGGCGATTCTGCAGATTGGGCAGGAAGCGGCGCTTGGTGTGGTTATTGGCGTGAGAAACATTATTTCCCACCATCGGCTTCTTGCCGGTGACGATACAGACGCGTGACATGCTGGAACTCCTGTGACTTCAGACGCGCCCCTGTGCGGTGTGAAGGATATGAACGCCGCAAACGTCGAATGGACCGCTAGCGCTCGGGGGTTTGAAAAATCAGGGAAAGCCCCTGATTATAACCGGAATATTGCCGTTCCGACGAGCTTCTGAATACGGTTTATAGTAGTTCCGCAAAATACTCATGCACTTCGGTGTTTACCGTCGAAATACGCAACTCCACTGGTTCATCCCTCATGTCAAAGGCTGTCCGACGGATAGTGAGCACTGGCATTCCGGGCTTTAACTTGAGCAACCTGGCATGGTCGACGGACGCGGCTTCGGCACGCAGGCGCTCGTCGGTGCGCACGACGGTAATGCCGAACGCCTCCTGATAGAGGTTGTAAATCGTGTTCGGGCGCTCTTTGAACTGGGCGGGTGAGAGTTTTTCGAAGCGCATCTGATCGATAGTGATGTCATCAACCGACACGACCTCGCCGACCAGCGAGAGCTTGTTGCGAACGTGAAATGTCGGCGCGCCGACCGCGATATTCAGGCGCGATGCGACCTCGGCGTCGGCCACTGCTTTGTGAAAAAACACGGACTCGACGAGCGGATAGCTCTTCACGCCTTTTTGCGGAACGATGTGGAAAAAGTAAAAGAGCAGTCGTTCGCGGTCATGCGAGGCAACGAAGGTGCCCTTGCCCTGCTGGCGAATCAGGATGCGGTTTTCGACCAGTTCATCAATGGCTTTGCGCAGCGTGCCGATAGAGACGTTGTATTCGGTCGCGAGCTGTCGCTCCGAAGGAATGAGCTGCCCCGGCTTCAGATCACCCGACGCAAGCTGCTCCATCAGCGCACGCTGAACGCCTTTGTAAAGCGGCCCGCCATCAAGACTGTTCACATTCATCACAACTACCAGATCGTTCCAATTCTGCACATACACCGGTCAACACGCGGTCAACCGGGGGACAGCAGCTTTTTTGCCTAAACAAGCATACTACAGGGCTTTGCCGAATTTTGACGAAAAGTCGACTTGAGCTGAATTTTGCACTTAGCCCCGATTCAACAAGGCTTTCAGGGAAAAGCTGTCCACAAGGTGAGTCCCTACGGTTCGACTTAGTGGGGGCGCAGTACGATTTTCGCCGACGCGCTCTTGCCTTGGTGCAAATCTGAAAAAGCGCGTGCACCGTCGGCGAGGCTGCGTTCCTCCACCCAGACGCAATCGCCAAACAATCCCTGATGCAGCGCATTAACCGTGGCGCGCAGGTCGGCCATCGTGTAAGTGTATGTCCCGATGAGCGTAATTTCCGCCAGCGTGAGCTTCCTCATGTCGATCTCGCTTGCCCAATCCTGAAGTCCGACATGTACCCATACGCCACCGTGGGCAATCGCCTTCATTGCGGCAGTTCGAGTGTGTTTTGATCCGACGCAGTCGAACACGATGTCGCATGATCCTTCGCTCGGCCCGGCTTCCGTCAACGGGTCAAACGTGATGGCGTCAGCGTGGCGTGCAACACTTGCCCGACGAAGCGGATTGGTCTCGGCAACGTGAACGTTGCGCACACCGTAATTCCTGAGTAGCAGTGCCATAAACATGCCAATCGCTCCGCCGCCAATCACCAGCACCGTTGATTCCTGAATCGGGCGAACGGCGGAACGCTGCGCCATGTGGAGCGCATGCAGCGCGGTTGCGGCCGGTTCGGTCAGCGCCGCGCGCGTGGCGTCCATTCCAGCGGGAATTTCGACCAGACACTTTGCCGGAATCGTCATGAATTCGGCATAAGCGCCCGGCCGAGTCATGCCCACCATGCTGCGGTTGCTGCACAGGTTACTGCGTCCCTGCACGCAGTAGTCGCAGGCCCCGCACGCGATCAGCGGGTTGCCAGTGAAGCGCCTTCCCAAGAGTGCCGACGGTCCGCGTGTCACCTCGCCGGCGAACTCGTGACCGAGGATGATCGGCGGGATTCGGCGCGGGTCATGGCCATGATAGGCGTGCATATCACTGCCGCAGATACCAACGGCGTCGATTCGCAGCGTCACCTCGTCGTCGGCGAGCATGAGCGAATCGGGCTCATCGCGGTAGGTCATCTGGAGCGGCGCGGTGTTGACGAGTGCTTTCATATTCGCTTCCTTGGTAACTATTTGGCGCTGAACCCGCCGTCGACAAAGATCGTCTGCCCGGTGATGTAGGCGCTTGCATTCGATGCCAGAAAGATCGCGGTGCCGTACAGGTCTTCAACGTCGCCATTGCGTCCGATCATCGTCGCGTCGGCATTTTTCTGCGCCTTGGCGGCATCGCGAAAAACCGGCGCGGTCAGCGGCGTATTGAAAAATCCCGGCGCGATGGCGTTGCAGGTGACGCCGAACGGGCTCCAGTATTCCGCCGTCGCGCGCGTCAGCTGCATCACGCCGCCCTTTGACGCGCCGTACGGCGCGCTATTCCCGAAAGCACGTACCGACTGCAGCGACGCGATATTGATGATCCGGCCCCAGCCTTTCGTCTTCATCGCAGGCGCGAGCGCGCGCGTCAGCAAGAATGGTGCGGTCAGATTGATCGCCAATGTCGCGTCCCAGTCTGCGTCGGTATTCTCGACGAAGAATTTGCGGACATTGATTCCCGAACAGTTCACCAGAATATCGGGCGCCCCGAAGGGCAGCGCCGCCTCGATGCAAGCTTCAGCGAGCGCCTCGCGCTCGGCAAGATCGACGGCGATGCCGCGCGTGTTGATGGATTTCGCGGCCAACTCGGCGCAGGCCGCATCGAGCTCGGCTTTACGCCGCGCCATGAGCACGACTTTCGCTCCCTGGCGGCCGAGCGCGAGCGCGATGGCTTTGCCAATTCCCGAGTTGCCTCCGGTGACAACGGCCACACGACCGCCCAAATCGAACAGAGAGTCGAGACGCATGCGCTATACAGAAACCGGCGTGCCCTTGTCGAACGACTCGCCCTTGAAATACTTGGCCAGACGGTCATCCCCAGTTCTCGCATGGGCTTCCATGCCCTCGAGTCTGGAAATGCGGGCGGTCACCTGCCCGAGCTCACGATTGGCCTCACGTGTGGCCCGCTGCCAGGTGAGCGTCTTCATGAACTTGTGCACCGACAGACCGCCGGAGTATTTCGCAGCGCCTTTGGTTGGAAGAATGTGGTTCGGACCGCTGACCTTGTCGCCATAGGCAACCGTGGTCTCTTCGCCGAGGAACAAAGAGCCATAGCAGGTCAGGTTTTTTAGCCACCAGTCGAGATCGGCGCACTGGACTTCAAGATGTTCGCTGGCGTATCGATCAGACACCTCGGCCATCTCCTCGCGCGTGTCGCAGAGGATGACCTCGGCGTAATCGCGCCACGCTGAGCCTGCGGCGTCGCGCGCCGTCGGCGGCAGCTTCTCGATGAGACCAGGCACCAGGCGCATGACTTCATCAGCGAGGGCGCGCGAATTCGTGAAAAGCCACATTGGGCTCTCATGCCCGTGCTCGCCCTGGCCCACCAGATCGCTGGCAACGATGTACGGATCAGCGGTTTCGTCTGCCAGGACCGCCACCTCTGACGGGCCTGCGAATACGTCAATGCCGACCTTGCCAAACAGCATCCGTTTGGCCTCTGCCACGAACTTGTTACCCGGGCCAACGATGATATCGGCAGGCTTGCCGCTGAACAGTCCGTAGGCCATCGTGGCGATAGCCTGCACGCCGCCCAGGGTCATGATGACGTCAGCGCCCGCGACTTGCATGGCGTACAGCACATGTGGGTGGATGCCCGGTTCGAATGGCTTGCCTTCCACCAATCCGCGATACGGCGTTGAGCAGGCAACAATGGTTTTCACACCTGCCGCCTTCGCGGTGGCAACACCCATGTAGGCTGATGCGATATGGGCATAACGGCCCGTCGGAACATAGCAGCCTGCTACGTTGCACGGGATCAGGCGTTGACCGGCAATGAGTCCCGGAGACACTTCGGTCTGAAATTCGGTGAGCGAGGCTTTCTGCGCCAACGCAAAGGCGCGCACTTGTGCGGCGGCGAACTCGATATCGGCTTTGATCCCCGCTGAGATGTGTTTGGTGCGGGCGTCGATCATTGCCGGCGTCAGCAGAATGTCACCGGTCCATTGGTCCAGTTTCGCGGCGTAATCGCGCACCGCCTGCTCGCCACTTTTTTCGATATTCGCCAGCATGTCACTAACCACGCCTTGCGCCGTGTTGGTTTCCGTTTCGGGCGTTTTCTGGGCCCGTTTCAGGTAGGCAATCATAGGTACAGCTTGTCGACTATTTGTTGAACGTGAATAGGGAAATTTCCGGGACGAAGCCAATGACCGTTGCCACTACGATCATGGCGCCGACAAACGGTAATGCCTGACGCGCAATCGCGGTGAGCGGCGTGCGCGTCAAGCCGGACATCACGAATAAGTTCAGGCCGAAGGGTGGCGTGATGAAACCGGCGCCCAGGGTCGTAATCATGAATACGCAAAAGTGCGTTTGTTCCATGCCGACTTTCTGTGCGAGCGGCCACATGAGTGGTGCCAGGATGACGATACAGGGACTGGTTTCCATGAAGCAGCCAGCGACCAGCCAGATCACGAGCATCAGCACGATCACCATGGTTTTACTGGTGCCCATTCCCATGACCAGCTCGACAAAACGCTGCGGCACGTCCACGACGGTTAATGCTTGGGCAAACAGAAGCGCGACGGCAATGATCGGAAGAATTACACCGCAAACACGGGCCGAGGTACCCAGCATCAACGGGAACTGCGAGACAGAAATCCGCTTCTGAATCAGACCAATCGTGATGGCAACGGCAACGGCAACCGCCGCTGATTCGGTAGGCGTGAACCAGCCTGAATAAATACCACCCAGAATAATGACCGGGATCGCGAGGGCCCATTTGGCGTTGTTCAATGCCGTCAACCAGCGCGGGAGCGAGAATTTGTCGGTGGATTTTTCGTAGCCGCGAATGCGGTTAATGACGGCGTTGGTCACGATTACGGCGATCAGCACTAGTACGCCGGGCACAAAGGCCGCTTGAAACAGCGTGGTGGCTGAGACCCCCATCACCAGGCCGAGGATGATGTAGGCGATGGAAGGCGGAATGAGGATTCCGGTGCAAGCACCACTGGCGACTAGCGCGCAGGCGTAGTCTTTCGGATACCCCCGCTCGACCAGACGATCCATCGTGATGCGCCCGACCGCCGCCGCGTCGGCCGCATCCGAGCCTGAGATACAGGCGAAGAGTCCGCAACCCATGACGGTGGACGTGCCGAATCCCGAGCGCAAACTGCCGAATGAAGCCTCCGCAAAGTCAAGCAACTGGTGCGCAAGCCCCGAACGTACCATCACGTCACCGGTCAGGATGAACAGCGGGATCGCGATTAATGCGAACGAATCAACGCCCTCAAATAGTCCATCGCCAATGAGCGAAAGAGGTAGCGCATCGGTGCTGACAAGAATCGCAAAGGTGCCCAAGCCCATGGTCACCCAAAACGGCACGCCAACGATCAAGAGGCCGATCATGAGCAATAAACACAACGTAACAGTCATCGCACGCTATTCCTCAAACATTGATTTGCCAACGTAGGCAGGCCGCCCGGCGCGGAGATCCGCGATGTCGCGCCACATCATTTGCAGACAGCGCACGATCATCAATGTGAAGCCGATCGGCAGCGCCGCTTCGGCCCATATCTTGTTGACACGCAACACTGGCGTCGTCCCGCCGAATTGCCATAGCTGCTGCACGGTATGCAGACACCAGTAGGTCGCGATGATGGCGAAAACCAGCGTGCAGAGTTCAGCGAACAAGTACACCCAGCCATGCATCCTTGCTGGCAAGCGCTGCAACAGAATGTCGAAGCGAATGTGTGCGCGCTCTTTCACCGCAAACGCAGCGCCGACATAGCCCAGATAAATGAATGCGTACTGCGCCGTCTCCTGTGCCCAGGCCGATGAGTAATTGAGCACAAAACGGCGCAGCACTTCCTGAACGATCACGATGCAGATGAAGACATAGAACACGAGCATCGCGTAGCGCTCGGCGTTCTCGTTTAACGCGTCTAACCAACCGGATGATTGGGCTTCAGTGTCTTCCTGAATGAGTCCGGCAACGAACAAAATCGTCGCTGCAAAGAACAGACAAAACTCCCCAACATCGCCCAGACGAAAGGGGAGCGTCGTAGCTGTTTTTTGCGCCACCGCGCCCGCAATGGCGTAGAGCGCATACAGCGCATAGAGCGCGTAACCCAGGCGGGTCGCGCTCCGTTGCCATGTGCGCACTCGCTAGCCTTGAAAGTCAGCGACGGTGATGGCACCTTTGGTGTTGGCCGCGAGTTTGAGTTTGTCGAAATTGGCGAGCGATCCGGCCAGCTCGATCTTGTCCTCATTCCATTCTGCGCGCTGCTCACCGCACGACTCCATCCAGAGCTTGAATTCGTCCGCGGTCGGCACATAAAACTTGCATCCGCCGACAGTCATCTGGCGCATTGCTTCAACGCGCGATGCTGCTAGTTGCTGGAACGCCTGAATTTGTGTCATTCGCGACGCATCTTCAAACACAGTTTGCATTTCGGGCGATAGCGCCTTAAAGTACGCGTAATTCGCCGCGAACATTTGTGCGTCGGGCACCGTGCGCACGAACGTGATGTTCTCCAACACGTCGGTGAAACCGAACGTAGCGAGCGCCGTGACCGACGGATCAAGACCGTCCGCCACGCCCTGTTTGATCGCTGTCGCTGTTTCGCCCCACGCTACAACCGTTGGGTTTGCGCCCATCAACCGGTAGAGCTTTTGCAGCAATTTTGAAGGCGGCACACGCATCTTCATGCCGCGAACATCGGCTGGAACCTTGACGACTTTGCCGAAGCCGCGTCGCGTCGCAACCGTGCGCGGTTCGGTAGTGAAATAAAACATGGGCTTGAAGCCCTTTTCCGTTACCTTCGGCGTAATGTCATCGTTCCATGTTTTGCTGGTCACGAGGTTTGCGAATTTCTGATTTTCGCCACACCAGTACGGGATATTGATCAGATCAACGGTCTTAGTGTACGGTGAAAAATTCGACAGCGAAAGCGAAGCGCCTTGTACTGTGCCCGCCTGTACACGTTGCGCCAATGCAGCGCCAACGGCGAGTTGTCCGGCGGGAAAGAGGCGCACGTACATCTTGCCCTTCGAGAGCTTTTCGATGTTGTCCTTGAACGCCGCCTGCATGATCGGGTACTTGATGACGTCCTCGATCTTGTACTCGGTCGCGAACGTCATGGTGTACGTCGCGGCTTTCTTCTTTTTCTCTTCGTCGGCGCTGGTTTGCGCGACGGCTAAGTCACTCCACAGGTAACCACCGATGGAGGCGAGTATGGCGACGTTAAAGCCGTATTTGCCACTGACCGACAGAAATCGTCGGCGCGATAGCTGGGTGTGTTCTGTTGACGGGGTGAGCGTGTTCTCGACGCTCTGGATGTTTGCGATCATTGTGGCCTCCTTGTGGTTTGAACTGCGTGTCGTGTTGCTTTGTACTATCTTGTACCGCGAAGCTCGGGTCGAGTGCCTCCACACCCAACCCGCGCCCGATTCAGAATCTAGGGTGCGAATTTACGTGGTTATTGCCACTAAATCCGCATTGGTTCCGAATTACGCTGATTCGTACAAGCGCGTCAACACAAACTCGCGATGGCCCAGTGCCTCCGCCGAGGTCAGTCGACCGTTGATGGTGCGCATCATGCTGTCGAGCAGCGCGTCACCGGCGTCGTCCATCGTCATTTCGCGACGCAGCAAACCGGAGGTATCCACGTCGACATGCTCGCTCATCAGGCGAACTGTTTTCGGGTTCGAACACACTTTGATAACCGGAAGAATCGGATTGCCGATCACGTTGCCCTGACCTGTCGGAAAGAAGTGAACTACGAAGCCGGAAGCGGCGCACAGCGTCACCATTTCGGCGGCGGCGCTCGATGAATCCATGAACCACAAGCCGGGCCCGGTCGGCACTTCCGCCTTATCGAGCACACCGTCGATCTTGCACTTACGGCCGATCTTCTGGATGTTGCCAAGCGCTTTTTCCTCAATCGTCGTCAGGCCGCCTGCAATGTTGCCTTTGGTCGGTTGACTGTCGGAGAGATCGCTCGTTTTGTGCCGTTCGATCATCGCCTGGTAGCGGTCGAACATAAACATGAAGTCTTTCCACACTTTCGGCGTGCGGCAACGGGCTTCGAGCAATGCTTCGCCGCCTGTGATTTCAGAGGTTTCGCCGAACAGAAGCGTTGTTTTCAGCGGATAGAGTTTGTCGAAGGCGTTGCCAACCGTTGGGTTCGCCCCGCAGCCCGAGGTCGTGTCCGACTCACCGCATTTCGTTGAAATCCACAATTCGCTGATCGGACATTCAGCGCGATGAATCTCGCTCGCGTCTTGCAGGAATTTCTTCGCCGCAGCTGAGGCGTGCATGATCGTTTGATGATCGCCGTGACCCTCAATACCGAAACCGACGACTGGCTTGCCCGTAACGGCAATCGCGTCAACGATTTTCTTGGTCCACTGCGACTCAATGCCGATCACCACGACGGCGGCGACGTTCGGGTTTGACCCCGTACCAATCAGCGTCGCGAAATGCAAATCAAGGTCAGCACCGAATTGCAGACGTCCATAGGGATGCGGAATCGCCATCGTGCCGGTGATATTGTTGGCAACGGCCTGTGCTGCGGCATTCGACAGATCATCAACCGGCAGGATGATGACGTGATTGCGAACGCCCACGCGACCGTTTGCGCGACGGTAGCCCCAGAACTTTGTTTTTTTGCTAATCATGATTTAAATTTTCTGAAAAAAGGTGCCTGAAAGCGCCGATATCGGATGGATCGGCTCGTCAGGCTAGGCGCTTCAGGCCGACGCGTACGTTCGTACGCAAGCCGTGAAGCAACGACGCATCACGAGTCGAGACGCCGATATCACCAGCGTTTTGTTTTGACGTTATGTACATGAAGATGCTCGCCCTTCTTGATGGGCGCGACCACCTTGCCGATGTCTACCCCGTACTTGATCACTGTGTCACCGACCTTGAAATCCTTGAGCGCGACCTTGTGCCCAATCGGAATGTCGCTCTTCAACGCGACGTTGACTGTGGAGTCTGGCTCCATAATCCAGCCTGTGGTTTTTTGGCCGACTTTGCAGCCCTCAACGACGACGACACCAACGCCGTCATCTTTTTCATGCACTACGAAATGAATCATTGCTTTCCTGCCTTTTTTGACTTGGCGCTTGCCCGCCGAAAGTGGCGGCGAGAAGTGAGTTAAGTCATCTAGATGATATAGATGAGTTGCGTAGAATACCAATATCAACAAAAAGTGCAAGTCCGCGCGTCGAAAACGACGCAAATCTCGCACGCTTCTCTGGGTAAATAATGCGAATCGTAATTTCAGAATTTATGGATGAAGTCGCCGTAGATCGGCTGCGCGCGACATTTGGCACAGATGCCGTGCTCTATGACGCGAAGCTCGTTGACCGACCGGACGACATGGCTGCCGCCGTTGCGGACTGCGAAGTATTTATCGTTAGAAATCGCACGCAGGTTCGTGGTGCGCTGCTCGATGCGTGCAAGTCGGCCAAGGTGATCGGGCGGCTTGGCGTTGGGCTCGACAACATCGACGTGCCCGCTTGCGAAGCGCGCGGCATGAAGGTGATTCCAGCGACCGGCGCGAACGCGCTCGCAGTGGCCGAATACGTGATTGGCACGGCGATGCTCTTGCGCCGCGCGAGCTATCAAAGCACGTTTGACGTCGCTGCAGGCAAGTGGCCGCGCAACCAGCTCTCGAGCGGACGCGAAACTGCTGGCGCGACGCTGGGGCTCGTTGGCTTTGGCTCTATTGGGCAACTCACCGCGCAACTGGCGCGCGGCGTTGGCATGAACATCATCGCCTATGATCCGGCGCTGCCTGATACCCATGCGGCGTGGAAAGAGGTCGGCGCGACCCGAGTGAATTTCGATGAATTGCTCGCGCAGGCAGACGTGGTGAGCCTGCATGTCCCATTGCTCGACAGCACCAAAAATCTGTTCAATGCAGAGCGCATTGCTACGATGAAACCGGGTGGCGTATTGATCAACACCTCGCGCGGCGGCATCGTTGATGACGCAGCCTTGGTGGCGGCATTGAAGAGCGGAGCGCTCGGTGGTGCGGCGATCGACGTGTTCACACAGGAACCTTTGCCCGCATCAGCGGTGTTTTCGGGATGCCCGAATCTGATCCTCACGCCGCACATTGCGGGAGTTACGTTCGAGGCCAACGTGCGCGTGTCGTCGATGATCGCGGACGCGGTGATCAAGGCTTTGAGTTAAGTCATGGCAATCATCTCCATCGCCGAGCTCAACGTACTGACCGTCGCCGCGCTCGTTAAAGCAGGCGCGTCACCAGCAAGCGCAGAGTCCACAACTCGCGCGCTGATCTACGCAGACTCACAAGGCACTGCATCGCACGGCGTGTCCCGCGTGCCGCAATACGCTGGGCACATGAAAGCGGGGCGAATCGATGGTCAAGCAGTCCCCTCAGTCGCCATTCAGAACGGAGCAACGGCAGTCATCGACGCAGCCGACGGACTCGCGTTCCCGGCCTGCGATCTCGCGATAGAAACCGCAATCGCCACGGCGCAAAAACTTGGTGTCGCGTTCGTCGCTATCAACAACAGCTACCACTTCGGTGCCGCGATTTATCACCTCGAAGCCGTCGCCAAAAGAGGCATGGTCGGCCTCGCGTTCACCAATTCCCCCGCAGCAATGGCTGCGGCTGGCGGCAAGCGCCCGCTTTTTGGCACCAACCCGATTGCCGCAATCTTCCCGCGCAAAAGCGGCGACCCCCTAGCCATTGATCTCGCGCTGTCCGAAGTCGCACGCGGCAAACTAATGGTCGCCGCCAAAGACGACAAGGCGATCCCTCTAGGCTGGGCGCTGGATGCTGAGGGCCAACCCACCACCGACCCTGCGAAAGGTCTCAAAGGCAGCATGGCGCCGCTCGGCGCGGCAACGGGTAGCGCCAAGGGCGCGATGTTGGCTCTGGTTGTTGAGCTGCTAGTCACCGCCTTCACCGGCGCACGCTTTGGCTTCGAAGCCGATTCGTTCTTCGACGTGCAAGGGAACAAACCCAGAATCGGTCAGGCGTTCCTGGTTATCAATCCCAACGCGATGGGCGGTGGCGACGGCTACATCGAACGCGTTGAAACGCTCATCGCTGCAATGCTCGAAGACGATGGCGTTCGCCTTCCGGGTGCGCGGCGATATGACATGCAACGCAAGTCAGAGACGACAGGGGTCAGCATGCCTGAGGCGTTGCTCGCGCAGATTGCGCAAATTGCGGATGCAGCTGTATAGCGATATTTGCTGCCTAAAGCGGTGGCGGTCAGGTCCCGATTGTTGCGACCAGCATTGACGGTGAAAATCTACCCGGGAAGCCGTCCTGACGGGCCGATAGTATCTGTCGCATGTCGCAGTCTGAACACGCACTACGTCTTCAACTTTAGGGCATCTCACAAAACGAAATTTTAGAGGTGCCTTGAGCCGGAAGCGACAAATCAGGTTGCCTGAAACGCATGGTGTCGGCGCTTCGCTGCTGGCCAAACCAAAATCGAAAAGGGGAACCCACGATGGCAGATGACGCATCCAAGCGCTCGTTAATGATTTCAATTGCAATGGCAGAGGTAAATGCCCACTCGCACTACATGAAAGGCGGAGATGGGAGCTTACCCGGTGGCTCGGCCGGATTGAGTCGCACGACGACATTGATCGAAGATTTGACGATTCCCAATCTGGGCATTCACGCAGCCCGCAATGACTGGGGAACCTGTCGCGGGCGCTGGAAGGAACTAGCTCCGCTCGGCAAGCAATTCGCGAAAGGCAACGTGGATCGCGACGTGTGGTTACCGGCTTATCTGGATGAACTCAAGGCCAGCGGACAGCCATCGACGCAATGGAAGTCGTTCAACAGCAGCGGGCTGTTTCCGAGACTTTCGGCGGGCTATCTCTATCTCGGCGAAGATTGCCGCAACAAACGCCACTTCGACTGTGAAGGCTTTGTAGCCTGGGTCATCGTGAAGGCGCTCGGCAAGGACGCCGGCATCTGGCGCAAGGGCGTGGACTGGTATAAAAGCGGCGGCTCTAAACGCTTGACCGTCTATAAGGCGGTGGGGGTTGATTACGTCAAAGACGGCGTCACCCTTACGCAGGCTGACATCCTTGATGGTGACATTTTGATTCGCAAGCCGAATGACACCGGAAGCGAGCATATTGCACTGGCATGCGCCGGTGGATTCAGGGTGCTTGAGGCCAGTGGCAAGGATCGAGGCGTTATCCGCTCGACGTACAGCGCCGACTGGTCGCACCTTGCCCGAATTAACAAGCTGTAGACATATGACTTTTGCATAGAACCCTTATTAAATACGCGCTACAGAAGGAAAAGTCTATAACTCGATCAGATCTCACTTAAGCGTTTAGCCCGCGTTGGGTATGAGTTTCAGCGTAAACCTGTAAAGCGATTATCCTGGCAGTGGATCAAAATTTCCGCCTTAAATAAACCCCAGATTCTTGTCAGCGAACGCGCCAATATTCGGAGCGACGGCGGCCAGTCCGCTGGTTGGCACTCCGAACCACGTTGCTAGCGTCGCGGCATATTGATCCACCGACGTCGTCGGCAACCATCGCCCTTCGATCGACACGTCGTCAGTGCCGCCGAGTTGCAGCACGGGGAAGGTGCCGTACATGGCACCGCCTTTGACAGCGCCACCCATGACCATGTGGTGATTGCCCCATGCGTGGTCGGAGCCGCCGCCTGCTGCGGGCTTGAACGTGCGCCCAAAGTCTGACAACGTGAAGGTGGTGACATTGTTGGCGACGCCTAAAGCGGCGGTTGCGTCGTAGAAAGATTTCATGGCAGCGCCCACGTAGCCGAGCAAGGTTTGCTGCGTATTGATCTGATTGTTGTGAGTGTCGAACCCACCGAGCGAGACAAAGAAGATCTGGCGTGAGAGGCCAATCGTGGCGCGGGCCTCAATCAGTTTGGCCACTTGCAACAACTGCCCGGCGAGGCTGTTGCCAGTGGTCGTGAACAGATTCGCAACGCTTGAATTCGTCGCTGTGATGATTGGATTGACTTTGGCTGACAGGGCGATGGCCTGCTCGGTTTGTTCGGCGGCGGCTTTGACCAGCAGGTGATCTTTGCCTTGCAGCAAGAGCGCGTTCAAGGCTGCGGCGCGGGCTTTGGTGGCGGCGTCGTTGCCGGTCAATCCGCTCAAACTGAAGCTGCCGCCGGAGGCCGGAATCGATAGCGGGCTTTGCGAGTTACCGGTGGTGTATAGCGTGGATCCGGCGATGGAGGTCAAGACAGGGAACGTGTTCGCACCGTTCATCGACGCCACGCTGTCGGCGAGGCGTCCACCCCAGCCCGTGCGTGCAGCCTGATCCGAGATGCCGCTTTGCCACTGCGCTTGCTGATCGGAGTGCGAAAACAGTTGATCGGGGCGACTGATTCCGGCGACATATTGTGCCTTGGTGATCGGCGCAAGCAACGGGCCCGCATTCGCGATGACTGCAAGTTTTCCCTGATCGAACAGCGGATGAATCGCAGTTAGTGACGGATGAAAGCCGTAGGTTGACGAACGGTTGCTTGGCTTGAAGGTCAGAAGCTCACTTTGCGCGATGTTGATACCGGAATCGACGCTACGAATGCCGCTGTACGCAGCGTAACCTGCTGCGTCAGCAGGGATGATCATATTGTTGCCGTCGTTGCCACCGAACAGGAAAATGCAGACGAGCGCTTTGTAATCAGACGGCGCGGTTTGCGCATTCGCGAAGGGCAATGTGAAGCCATTGAGACCCGAGGCGAGTGCGCCGGCTGAGAGCGCTTTGAGTGTGTTGCGGCGATAGAGATTCATGATAATTCCTTGATACGCGAATTAGCGGACAATTTGCGCTTCGGGAGCAGCGACGGCGAGATACAGCGCCGTGCGCGCACGGCCCGTGGGGTCGGTCGCGGCGACGGCGTCAATGGCGGTTTTCATGGTGGCGCGCGTGGTAGCGGAGAGCTTGCCCGTGAACATCACTTCGTTGACGCGATCCAGCAGTGCGTTGCTGTCGCTGGCAACACTGGTGAACGGCGTCCAGTCGAATTGCGTGCCGGTTGCAGCGTACAGTGCGGTCGAAATATTGATTGTTCCGTACAACATTGAGTTGGCAAAGTTGATGCGTGACAACGCGGTCGTTGAGTTGAAAATTCCGAACTCGGGACTGTTGACGTTGACTGCCGAGACGACGTAGTCCGGCGGGTAGTAGTTGAAAACGGACGGCGCAGCAAACACCGGTTGTCCAAGGCCGTTGCTACTGTTGTAGAAGTAGTAGCCATCGGTCTTCGCGGACAGAGCACGGGCGAGACCAGTCACCAACAACACGGGCTCGTTCATATGGCCGTAAGTCGGCTCAAACTTCGCAGCTCCGCGCGCTTCGATGTCGGTGAGGATCGCGTTGACCACCGCTTTCAAATCACCGCGAATGCCGCTGCCATTGTTTTTGAACACAGCGGCGACGCGCGCGACATAGCTCGGACTCGGACTACCCGTGACCAGTTTCTGAATCATGAATCGCGAGAAAAATGGTGGCACATTGGCGTAGCTGAATACATTGTCGAGCGCGCCCGTCAAATCGGCATACGCTGCGGTGTTCGCTGGCGCAACTGTGCTGCCGAGCAAATTCTTGGTGCCTACGTCGTGATATGTTTCGCGCGGTTCCATGGTGCCCGCGAGGTTCTGTCCGTTCAGTCGCGTGGTCGGTGCCACCCCCGCCCGCGTCGGATAGGTCCAGCCGGTAAACACCTTCGCGAAACCCTTGATTTCGTCCTGCGTGTAGGCCTCAATCGGCTTGCCGTCTAGGCCTTTCTTTTCAGTGCCATCGTCGTTGAGCAGATTCACGCCATTAGAGAACAACTGCAAAATTTCGCGGGCGAAATTTTCGTTCGGCGAGATGCCGGCACTCGTCGTTTTCTGATTATTCGCCATGTCCAGAAAGCGGCCCATCGCGGGATGCAACGTGACCTTTTCCAGCAGCGTGCGGAAGTTGCCGAACGCGTTGTCGCGCAGCATTTGCTGGTAATCGCCCATGCCATACGGCAGGTTCACATCGACCTGAGAAATCACAAAAAACTGGCTCAACGCCCACGCAACGCGCTGGCGCAATTGATCGCTACCGGTGATCGCCTGTTTGTAGAACTCAAGCTGCGTGGGGAACAGCGAATAGTTGTCGCGCTGGCAATAGGAGGTCGGCGTGAGCGGTTGTGCAGTGTTGTTCACACACGTATCAGGTCGCGTTTGCGGCACGTATTCGCGCGGTGTGTATTGCGATGCGGCTGCTGCAAATTGTTCGTTGAGCCACGCGGCGGTTCCGAGCGAAGTCACACGATCAATCTCAGTGGGTGTGGGTCCGAAGCTGGCCTGCTTCAACAAGCGCGATGCATCAAGGCGCTTCTCCGCCGTTGATTGCGGCAGACACATCGTGAGCCCTTCGAGTGCATAGCCTTTGGCGGCATACGATTGATAGGAGCTGTAGTCCTGGAAATAGCGATGGTTGGCTGCGCCGTTGCTGGCCGCTGCTCCGTTGTTAAACGTGCGGTAGAGCCCGACTGTGCCGGTTTTGCAGGTTCCGGAAGCTGGTGGCACGGCATACCACGCTATGCCCTCCGCGACGAAGCCCGGAATCAGAGCGAGCTGATCGCGCTCGGCTGAGCTGACCGTGAAAAAATGTGAGCCAACCGAGGGCGCATAAAACCGATAGACCGGCAGTGCGCTGGCGTCCTGCCCTTGTGTGTAGCCAGAGAATGTAACGCCGGTGCGCTTCCATCCGATGCTCACGTATTGATCAAGCAGAGCCCAGTCAGCGGGGTTGGATGAAATGAAATATTTATTCGCTGGGGCGTTGAAATACTCAACGATAGCGGCTCCCGGCTCGGCTGCTTGCGCGGTAGCGCCACCCCAAATCGAGACCGTTGTTGCGACCATGGATGCGACTAGCGCAGAGGTGACCCGCATGATGTTTCCCCGAAATTGTGAAGACAGCCCAGTCAACGCAGGATTGCCTGTCACTGAATTGGTAACTGAGTTTCGAACGTGAAGTGTCGTCGAAGCGACGGCCTAATTGCGCTTTTCAAACGTAACAAACTACTTCTTTACCCTGATGCGGCTGAACAGCTTTTCTCTGAAATGACGGTTGCAACAGGCCTTACAGACCAAAAACGTAAAAGTCGACCATAAGCGAAGCTTTGGGATCGCTCCTGTTCATAATCTACATTCATAGTTGTGCATAAGTCACTATTTTTACGTCAGTATTTGCGAATTCGCAGGTTCATGAAACGATCGTAAACGCTTGAATTTAAAGGTTTATTGAACGCAATACAGAAAATCCTCAATCTGTGAGTAAAAGTGGGGATTAGCGGCAAAAGGTGGGATAATCTTTTGCATGTTTACTGGTGCATCCAATCTCAGCATCGACGCAAAGGGTCGCGTCGCAGTCCCGACGCGCTATCGCGATGAGCTGGGCGCTGATCTTGTGATCACGGCCGACCCCAGCGGTTGCCTGCTGTTATTTCCATCGGAGGCTTGGCAACCGTTCCAAGCCCGCGTCAGCGCGTTGCCGAACATGAATCCGCGCGTCAAGGCGCTGCAACGCATGTGGCTCGGCTACAAGCTCGATTGCGAAATGGACAACGCGGGACGTGTGGTGTTGACACCTGAGATGCGCGCCTACGCCAAGCTCGATGGCAAGATTCAGATGATCGGTCAGGGTGATCGCTTCGAGCTGTGGAGCGAGCGCGGCTGGCAGGATGTCATTGACCTCGCCCAGCAAACCATGCGCGAAGATCCGCCTGCCGAGCTGGCCGGTTTGTCGGTATGAGTAGGGCGCAATGCAATTTGACTCCCACATCTCTGTCCTGTTACGAGAGGCCTGCGACGCTTTGCTGCCTGAGCGCGGCGGCGTGCTCGTTGATGGCACCTTCGGGCGCGGTGGACACAGTCGTGAATTGCTTCGGCGTATGCCCGCTGAAGGGCGGCTCATTGGCATTGATCGTGATGCCGGCGCCGCCGCATCTGCGCACGAAATCACGGATTCGCGCTTTACATTCATTGCGGCGCATTTCGGTGGCATTGTCAATGCGCTCGCAGGGATTGGTATCAGGCAGGTTGACGGCATCCTGCTCGACATCGGGGTTTCTTCACCGCAACTCGACGACGCTTCGCGAGGATTTTCCTTCATGCGCGACGGCCCACTCGACATGCGGATGGACCAGTCCGACGGCCAGTCGGCTGCCGGGTGGATTGCTACAGCGTCAATCAACGACATAACGGGGGTCATCCGTGACTACGGTGAAGAGCGGTTTGCTTCGAGGATTGCAACAGCGATTGTTGAGGCACGCCAGCGGCAACCGGTCGAGCGAACCGTTCAGCTTGCGCAGATTGTCGAAAAAGCCGTCCCAGCGCGGTGGACAGGGCAGCATCCGGCCACGAAAACCTTCCAGGCTATTCGGATTCACATCAATCAAGAGCTCGAGGAACTCAGAATGGCGCTGAGCGCGGCCCTGCCTTTGCTCGCACCGGGTGGCCGTTTAGCTGTCATCTCGTTTCATTCGCTGGAAGATCGAATCGTGAAGTTCTGGATGCGTGAACAGGCCGGGCGTATGCCTGAAGATCCGCGTTTGCGTCATTTGCCGAAGACCGCGAGCGCTTCCGTGCAGATTAGATTGGTGGGTAAAGATGTTGCGCCGACAGACGAGGAAGTGAGCGCGAATCCGCGTTCGCGCAGTGCTCGTCTACGGGTGGCAGAAAAACTTCTGGTGGCGGCATGACTCGCGTCAATGTTGTTCTGGCGATTCTTGTCTGGGCCAGCGCGTTTGCGCTCGTGAGCAGCCAGTATCGCGTGCGCCATCTCACGATTGAGATAAATCGGGCTCGCGACCTGGCGTATCAACTGGAAACTGATCGCAATCGCGCGACACTGGTGCAATCGCGTCTCTCGACTCCAACGATTGTGGAGCGCACGGCGCGCGAACGGCTGGGTATGGATTTGCCTGAAGGCGCGCGTACCCAATTGGTTGAACTGGGCGGCGCGGCAAGCGCCGCGAGCGCGCAATGAGACCTGCGGTAAACAAATCTTTGAAAAAAGGCACGCCGAATTTCGCCGTCTGGCGCGTTCGCGTCGTCGCTTACGGTCTGCTCGCTGGATTTGCCGTGCTCGCAGGACGTGGGGTCTATTTACAAGTGGTGCAACACGATGATTTGACCAAGCGTGGCGATGCCCGAACGACGCGTGATCTGGTGTTGCCGGCGCATCGCGGACGGCTGCTGGATCGTGAAGGCGCAGTCCTCGCATCCAGTGTCCCAGCGCGCGGCGTTTTCGCATTCCCGGATCAAGTGGAACTGACCACGCCACAGCGCGAAGGTCTTGCCAAAGCGCTGTATTTGCGTCCGAAAGATGTTGACCAGAAGCTCGATACCGAGCGTGATTTGGTTTTTCTTGCACGCGGCATTTCCCCCGAGCAAGGTCAAGCCATTGTCGCACTGAAAATCCCCGGTGTTGCAGTGCAAAACGAATACAAACGCGAGTATCCATCGCAAGAAGTGATGGGCCAGGTGCTCGGCATCACTAACGTTGACGATGTCGGGCAGGAAGGACTCGAACTCGCACAAAACGAATGGCTCTCGGGCAAGCCAGGCGCTCGTCGCGTGACGATTGATCGTCGTGGCAGTGTGGTGGAAGAGCTGGGCGCCATTCGCTCGCCACAGCAGGGGCGGGACCTGCAACTCGCGCTTGATAGTCGCCTGCAACATCTCGCGTTCCGCGAACTCAAGCGCGGCGTTGATGCGAATCGGGCCAAAGGCGGTGCCGCCGTTGTCCTTGACGCTCACTCCGGCGAACTCGTAGCGCTGGTGAACTACCCAACATCGAAGCCCGGTGACCGCTCAGCAGCAGCGACCGGTGGGTTGCGAAATCGCGCCGTGGCCGACTTGTTCGAACCTGGCTCGACGATGAAGCCGTTCACGATCGCAACAGCTATTGAAACCGGTGTACTGAAGCCCGAGGCCTTCATACCGATGCAGGGTAGCACCTACACGTTGAATGGCGCAACGATTCGTGACACCCATACGATTGGCAGTAACGGCGTTGCCTCAGTCACTGAAATTTTGCAGAAATCAAGCAACGTCGGCACTGCAAAAATTGCTGAACGGCTCCCCAACGAAGTGATGTGGCGACATCTGCAACGAGCCGGATTCGGTCGCGCGCCGCAGACCGGCGTGCCCGGTGAAGCGCATGGCCGTTTGCGCGCGCCGCAATCATGGCGTCCGATTGAAAAGGCCACGATGAGCTATGGCTACGGCCTCTCTGTCAATCTCGTTCAGTTAGCTCGCGGCTACACGGTCTTCGCCAATCAGGGCGCGCTCGTCGACGTGACCTTGCTCAAGAACGGCGGCGCTGCACGACAAGCGCAGGTGTACTCACCGAACACGATCGCTGCGGTGTTGCCAATGCTTGAAAAGGCCACGTCAAAAGAAGGCACAGCGCCGCTCTCGCAGATCCCCGGATACCGCGTCGCTGGCAAAACCGGCACCGCAAAGAAGCTCGCGGGGGCCGTGTACTCAGAGGGTCGCTATGTAGCTTCATTCGTCGGCCTGGCCCCCGTGAGCAATCCACGCTACGTGGTTGCTGTGATGATTGATGAACCAACCAACGGTGTCTTCTACGGAGGCCTCGTAGCCGCGCCCGTGTTCGCCAGCATCATGGGGCAGACTTTGCGCCTGATGGAAGCCCCTTATGACGCACCGCTTCCGAATCAACCGAAACCTGCCGTTTCCGATACCGTCGTCGCCATTGTGCGGGAGGGCAATTGATGCTTACCGCGGACGCCGTTGTTGCGGCGCTTGACCAGCATGACGTCAAGCGTCAGCGCATGACGGTGGACTCGCGCAGTATCGTGCCCGGTGACGTGTTTGTGGCGATTCCCGGGACCCGCACGGACGGTCGCGAATTCATGGTCACTGCGGCATCGCGTGGCGCAGCAGCGATCCTGCGTGAACCTGCAGGCGCATGCGCACACGCCCTCGCGATTCCAGTAATTGACGTGCCCAATCTGTCAATGCGTTTGGGCGATATTGCCAACGCGTTCTACGGCAATCCGTCCGCTCATGTTCGCGTGTATGGCGTCACGGGCACTAACGGAAAGACGTCTATCGTCAATTGGTTGGCCCAAGCCTACACGCTACTCGGACAACCCTGCGGTGCCATTGGCACGCTGGGCGTCATTCTCGGCGAACAGTCATGGTCGACTAACAACACGACACCCGATGCCGCCACAGTTCACACAATTCTCCGTGATTTGCATGTCGCTGGCGCGGAAGCCGTCGCAATGGAAGTCAGCTCGCACGCACTTGAACTGGGTCGTGTCACGGGAGTCCGATTTGCCAAGGTAATCTTCACCAATCTGACTCAAGATCATCTCGATTTTCACGGCACCATGGAAGCGTACGGCGCAGCCAAGGCGAAGCTTTTCACCGACTACCCCGTGCAATGCCGTATCGTGAACGCAGACGATGCATTCGGGGCAGCGCTCATCGCGCGCGACTTGCCAAATACCATGTCCTACGGTCTCGATCACGGCGATGTACGCGCTGATATTCGGTCGATGTCGTCTAACGGGATGCAATTTACGCTTCACTTTGCGGGCCAAACGGCAAGCGTCACAGCGGCACTGATTGGTCGTTACAACGCCGCCAATCTGATGGCCGTCGCCGCCACGTTGCTTGCTGAAAAAATTGCAATAGAAACAGTCGCTGCAATACTTGAGACACTGACGGCTGCGCCGGGTCGCATGCAGCGCGTCATTACGGATTCCACAGTTGACTTGCCTAGCGTCTACGTCGATTACGCGCACACACCCGACGCACTCGCGAAAGCCCTTGATACGGTTCGCGAAACGAAACCGCAATCGCTCGCCGTGGTCTTTGGCTGCGGCGGCGATCGTGATCGTAGCAAGCGCCTCATCATGGGCAAGATCGCAGCAGATCGTGCAGACCGTGTCTATGTCACGAGCGACAATCCGCGGAGCGAATCCCCTGAAAGTATCCTCGCCGAAATCGTCAGTGGATTTGCGATCACACCGGTGCGCAAGAGCATCGTGTTGCGCCGCGAAGCCATTCGCGCTGCCATCACCGAAGCGAGCGCAAACGACGCCGTACTGATCGCAGGAAAAGGTCACGAAAACTACCAGGAAATTGCGGGCGTTCGGCATCCCTTTTCAGACGTTGCGGAGGCGCAAATCGCGTTGAGCCAGCTTGCGTCGAAACACCGTAAGGCGCAGCATGTGGTCTAGTGCAATGCTTGCCGAGGCATGCGGCGCAAAAGTCAGCGGTCCAGCGCGGGACTTTGCCTCGGTCTCGACCGACAGTCGCACCGTCCACGCGGGCGAGCTGTACGTCGCTCTCCCTGGTGAAAACTTTGACGGTCATCGCTTCGTCGCTCAAGCCGTCGCCGCTGGTGCTAGTGGGGTTCTGGTTTCGCAGCCTGTCGAATGCGATAGCAGCGTCACGGTGCTGCACGTCGGCGACACGCTCAAAGCCATGCAAGATATGGCACACGCCTCGCGCCTCGCTTTCGACGGCCCGGTGATCGCGGTAACCGGAAGCAACGGAAAAACCACCACTAAAGAAATGATTGCCTCGGTACTACGCGAGCACTACGGCGCAGACTCGGTGCTCGCGTCTATCGGCAATCTGAACAATCACATTGGCGTGCCGCTGACCTTGCTTGCGCGCAAGTCGTCTCACCGCGTGGCTGTAGTCGAGATGGGAATGAATCACTTTGGAGAGATCGCGCTGCTGACCAAGTTGGCTGAACCAACGATTGCGGTCATCACCAACGCGGGGCCAGCGCACCTCGAAGGAGTGGGGTCAATGGAGGGCGTAGCTGAGGCCAAGGGCGAAATCTTCTCGGGGCTGCGCGACGAAGGTGTCGCCGTGATCAATGTCGACGATGCGTTCGCAGCGTATTGGCAAGTACTCACTCGAACCAGGAAGCGTGTCAGTTTCGGGCTCAATCCGAAGGCCAACGTCAGCGGTCAGTTCGTGCAGCCCAATCGCCTGCGCATTGAAACCGGGGACGCTCAATGTGTCGTAGAGCTGCGGCAAGAAGGCGCTCACAATGCCGCTAACGCACTGGCTGCCGCAGCCGTGGGCTATGCACTGTCGATTCCGATGGCGACCGTCCAGCGTGGCCTCGAATCCGCTAGTAACGTCGGCGGTCGATTGACAACGCGCCCTTTCATCAAGGGTTCGACATTAATCGACGATAGCTACAACGCGAATCCTGCTTCGATGCGCGCTGCAGCACAAGTCTTGGTGTCGCATGCAACACCGCGCTTCCTCGCAATCGGCGATATGGGGGAATTGGGCGATGCAAGCGATGCCCTGCATCAAACACTGGCATTCGAGTTGAGTACGCTTCCGCTTGATGGCGTGTTCACGCTGGGACCCCGCATGAAGCGAGCCGCAAGCGAGTTAGGGCCACACGGACAGGCCTTCGATAACGTTGCGTCGCTGGCAACGGCGTTATTCAAACGGTTGACCCCAGGTGCAACCCTATTAGTGAAGGGTTCCCGCTCAATGGCCATGGAACGTGTAATCGAAAAACTGGAAACTATGTCGCAGGGAACGTACTGATGCTACTTTGGCTCGCTAACCTTTTGAGCGCCGAAGTGCGCGGCTTCAGCGCACTGACGTACATCACGTTGCGCAGTGTGCTTGCCTGCGCGACAGCGATGGCCATCGCGCTGGCAATTGGGCCGCGCATGATTCGCTGGTTGATCGCGATGAAGATCGGGCAAGCAGTTCGCAGCGATGGTCCGCAATCGCATTTATCGAAGCAAGGTACACCGACGATGGGCGGTGCGATGGTGCTGACCGCCATTGCGATCTCGACCTTGCTTTGGGCTGATTTGAGCAATCGTTTTGTCTGGGTCGTGCTCTTTGTGATGATCGG
>JBBRVM010000006.1:0-24025 GCA_038246865.1 Burkholderiales bacterium | reverse complement strand
GCTCGGCGTGGCTTTCGAATAGCGCAAGGGCTTGGATCGACAGATCGGCTTCAGTCTTCGCTTCGACGACTTGCGTTTCCGAGAGCGACTGCGCAATCTCGCGAAATTTCGGCAGCAACGCAAGGCCGAGGCACGCCAGCGCCGGGAAAAACAGGGCGATATAAGTGCTGCCGCCACGCGCTGTGACCGCGATTTTTGGTACGGTTAGTATGAACAGAGCGCCCGCGACGGCCCAGAGCGTCGCGACCGCAGCACCGCCAGACCAGCGACGCGTGTGCGCGGGTGCTGGCCAGAACTGATGCATCGCCAGCATGCCGAGCGCCAGTCCGGGCAATCCACCCGCGCCCGACGCCACGTTGGCCAGCGCGCGGGTCGGGTCGGTTAACGGCGTGAGGAGTGCAGGCGCAGGGATCAAACCCTGCGACACGGCGGAGATGAAGAGCACGGTTGCGGCGGCAACTGCTGCCCCGACAGGGATCACCGGAAGCCTGGACGAGGCTGGGAGGAGCGCGAGTGCAAGCAATATCGCAGGCACGACGGCGACCGCTGCGACCAGCGGTGACAACACCACGCAAACGCCCGCTGCGACGAGCGCCAGTGCCATCCGTTGGGTGAAAGTTAAAGAAACCGTGCGCGCCGGGTCAATCAGCAACAGTGCGATCACCCCAGCAATTCCCGCCCCGATGGACACTGACCAGCCCGGCCAGCGGTTGGCGAACACGGTGGCGGCAACGGCGAGCAGCGTGAGGGCGATGGCGGAGGTTTTGAGGGCAGCTGCACGATCGGCCGGAACGCGCCTGAAAATGAGCGCGGTAACCGCAACGCTCGCCGTGCAGATCAGCGCGAGCCACAGCGCCAGCGGGAGCAAACGATTGGCCGATTCACCCGGCATGATGATGTTGCTGCCGGTGCCGAACCATGCCATCGACAACAACGTGAGCGCGCCGATAGGGTCGGCCGGGACCAGCTCGAATCTCGTCACGACCGCAGTCGGCGGCGCATTGCCACCGCCCGCATTTTCAAAACCAAGCGCGATTTGTGTGACATTTTCGCGCCAGAGCGGGTGCCCCGACAGCAGAATGACCGAGTTCTGCGGATAGGCGCCGGCTGCCAGCGAAGCGGTGGCCGCCGCTGGCCGACTCAGGTTCTGTGTCGATAACCAGCCGAGCGCAAGTTTGATGTTTCCGGTGACGTCCTCGGTTGTCATTCTGACCGCCAGCACGTCGCGGGCGGCAATGTTCAAGCCACGTATCTGCGCCGCAGCGGCTCCGCGTGAGGCGTCAAACTTGATCGGCGCTGACGGGTCTTTGCCCATCATCTGTGCGTTGATGGCGGGCGTCAGCAGTAGCGTCGCGTCAGAGTTCTTGCCACCCGAGCCCAAAGCGCCGAGCAATGCCGTCTGCGCGATCAGCGCGGTAAGCGTCACCGCCGCGACGACCCCCGTCGCCACCATCGTTATGGCGCGCGAATTCATCGGCAATTGCTCCAGGAAATCAGGGATGAGTTCGGAGGTGAGTACAGCGGGGCCATGTCATCGATAATCATTCAGTGGCGAGAATTCAATGTTCAGCGCCAATTTTCGCATTACTGTTGAGTTGACCATGCGCGCTGACCCCGATGATGACTATCCCCGCGAGCCCGGTCGCCGCCGCGCGCTGCAGGCGACTGCCGCACTGCCGCTCGCAGCCGCGATGCCTGCGGTGCACGCCGCAAAGCTTGCTTTTGCGCCCGCCTGCTTTGATGTGCAGGAAGACCGTGCGCTGATCTGGCTCTCCGCAAACGAGGCTACGAAACTGCATGTGCGTTGGGGCGTCGCACCCGACGCGCTAACGCACAGGAGCGTCGAGCATGCGCTCGGTGCCGCCGACGATTTCACAGGGCATGTTGCGCTCACCGGATTGCCGCAGGGTGCGACCGTGCACTACCGCGTGTTTGCGGGTAATACGGCGGCGTCAGAATGGTGTCGTTTCAACTCGCCACGTAAAACCGGGCAGAGCTTTTCCGTCGCGTTCTCCGGTGACATGCAGGAAACCTACAAACCGTTTCGCCTATTCGATGTCATGGCGGCCGCGGAGCCGGACTTTTTCGTGCATTTGGGTGACACGGTTTACGCCGATTCGCCGAAGCGTGATTTCTCACCGACAACGCGGCATTACCGCCAGAAGCACGCCCGCATTCGCGCGGATCGACCGTTGCAGGCCTTCCTGTCGCAACGCGCGAATTTTGCGATATGGGACGATCACGAAATCGAAAATGATGCGCATGGCGGGCTGCCGCAATTGCCAATTGCCGAGGCCGTGTTCCGCGAGTATTGGCCGTGCGCAAGCGTTGAAACGACCGGGCTTTATCGAATGACGTCGTTGTCACCCGCGGTTGATCTGATCATCGTCGACACCCGCCGCTTTCGCAGCGTGCAGGGCATGGTTGACGGCCCGGAAAAAACGATGCTCGGCACCCCGCAGAAGAAGTGGTTTCTGGAAACACTCAAGCGCTCAAAAGCCACCTTTCAAAATCGTCGCCACGTCAGTGCCGTTTCACGGCGGCAGCCAGGACGCGTGGGGCAATTACAAAACGGAGCGCGACGAGATTGTTGACTTTCTGAAGCGCGAGAAAATCAGCAACGTCGTAATGATCTCTGCTGACTATCATTTCGCGCGAGACTGGAGCAACAAGCGCACCGGGATTCACGAGTTCATGGCCGGGCCGCTCGCCACATTTCGCGCCTTTGATCGAACGCCCGAGGTTCGCGAACGGCACAGCAAAGGCCCGCATTTTGTGTTCGGCGATGACTTTAACTTTGGGCTGCTGGCCTATGACGCCACGAGCAACAGTTTGCGCGTCAGCTATCAGGACAGCAAGGGGAAAACGCTGTTCGAAACGATGATTCCTGGGGCATAATTTCAGCACGCACTTGGCCCATGGCTTTTTGTTGAAAGTACCGCCACATTGGGGCGGAACTAAAGTTTTTCCGAAAGTCGACTTTTTCCGTTTTTTGAATGTATCCCTTGTGTGGCTGTGCTTCTGGATAAAAGATGATCAAGCTTTTGGGCTGCCAAATCCCCCGATTTTTAGCTTTAGTGTTCCTGCTGTTGGCTGCGATTTCAGCGCCGACGTTCGCGCAATCGCCAATATTACTGACCGACCGCGACCTGGTGTGGGACACGCACACTTTGTCACTCGCCGACGCGATCACGGCGATTGACACGACGGCTGGCCTGGGCCCGTACCGTGAACTGATTGTTGATCGTTGCGGGCTGCATAGCCTGAACCCGAGACTTATCGCGTTGCTGCTCGAAATGAGCGATACGCTCGCAGATTCGACGCTACCAAACGTAACCGCCAAACGCGAGCGAATAGACGCATTTATTCTGGGTGTTGCCCGCATGAGCGATCTTGGTCGCGCGCAGGCAAACGAGGCTGCAAAAGCGTTGCCACGCAACAATGCGTCGGCAACGGGAACGCAGTCAGACAGCGCGGGTATCAACGCCGTCGCCGAAACCTTCGTACCCGGTGACGCACGTTTGCAAACACTTTCCGCACGCTATGTAGATCGCTTCGGCCCCACGACGCAGCCCAAGTCCGACGTGATCGCGCCCGCCGGCGCACCGGCGAATTTTTTGCGCTTGCCGTGGCCCCTCGGTCAAAACGGCTGGAGCTTCAACGGGGTTCACACGACCTCGGGCGGTTGCAGTGTGACCCCGTGCGCAGCACAGCAATCGTCGATTGATTTCTCGCTCGGCTGGCCCGCCTGGGGCGCAGATACCTCGACTGCGCAGGTTCTGGCTGCGCACGAAGGCGTCGTCACCAAATTTTCTGGCTGCAATATTCGCGTTGCCAACGCGAACGGCTGGGCCACCAACTACTACCATCTCTCGGGCGCGCTGGTGAACACGGGCGACACCGTTTACGTTGGTCAACCGATCGCGATTTACGCGAATAACACTGCCGAGGCGCTGTGTCAGGGCGGCTCGTCTAGTGGGCCACATGTGCATTTCTCAATGCTGTTTAACGGGGCACACACGGCCCTCGATCAAACTGAAATGAGCGGCTGGAAAATCAACGCCACGACCGTCACCAGAGACTATGATTCGACTTGCGCGCGTATGTACTTTACGCGCGACGGCATCACCAGCTGCGCCTACACTGGCAACTCGCCCGCCACCTGGGCAATGCATACGCTGCCTGCGACGATGGCATCAAACTTCCGATGTGCGCTGGATATTGATGGCAATAACGTGCCCGACGTAATGACCGACGGCGTCCTGCTCACGCGTTATTTGCTGGGGTTCCGGGGCAACAATTTGATTGTGGGTGCGGTGGCGGCGGGTGCGCCGCGCAGCTCAGCAACCGACATTGCGAACTTCATCGCCGGGAAAGTCTATGACCTTGACGGTGACGGTGCTCAGCGTCCGCATACTGATGGGTTGCTGGCAGCGAGGTTGCTTGCGAGCCGCACAGGCATTGCGCTATCGACTCAAGCGATTGGAGTTGGCAGCGCGCGCACGTCAGGCGCGCAGGTCGCGGCGTTTGCCGCAGGGTGTCGCTAGCAGCCGGTCGGACTTTGGATCGTCGGCTGCTAGCCGCGAAGCTTGGTGCGCGACAAGCGTTTTGCGTTTGCGACGGCGCACTGATGCACGGGGGCCATGCCTTTGCCGAGCACGCCAATGGCGGCGTTTTGCATCTGTGCCGTCATATTACCCATCGACAACTTCTCAGCCATCGATGGCGACCAGAACGCGCGAAAAAAGGACATCGACAACGTTTGATTCGCGCGCATTGATTGCACCGCCATCGCCTGCCACGATTCGAGGAATGCGGCTGATTTCTCGCTGTTCATCAGGTCGAATTCTTCGCGATCCCGCTCGGACAATGTGTGGCCCGAGAGCGCACTGCGCGTCAATCGATGCGCCATGACTTGCGGCACCGCCATCGATAATTCTGTGGCTTGAGCGGCGAGCTGTTTGCTGCCGCGGGTGGGTCGATAAAACATGGGCGTTCCGGCTGGAGGAGACGGCGGAGCGCATCATTCGTGCGCTTTTTTGTTCTGTTGTGCGCAAAGCATAAGCCAGTCGGGCGTGCAGTGCTGTTGGAAGGACAGCCGACGTGTCATTCGCCGCTGGCGGCACGTAAAAGCGATGGGCGGAACCGCTTTGCGCTCCGCACTGCATAACGTCCTTGTCAGAAGCCAATACTCCGCGCAAACTTCACGTCCGGTTTCACCTTGTGCTCCTGCTCCAGCTGCGCAAGAAATTCCTCTGGCGTCATCGTTTCATCGAGCAACGTGATCTGACGTTTCACCGCTGCGAAATCGCCAGGGGTCAGGATTTGCAACTTGTTCAGCCGTTCACAAAATCCGCTGGTCAAGTTCGCGCCGTTGCCTTCGAGCGCTTCCGTCACAAACATCTTTTCACGCTGTTCACGCGTCAGTGGTTTGAACTGAATTTTGAAGGTGAAACGACGCAGCGCCGCCTCGTCGATACGATCAAACAGATTTGTGGTGCAGATGAACACGCCCTTGAAGCGCTCCATGCCCTGCAGCATTTCGTTGACTTCGGTGACTTCGTAGCTGCGCTGCGCCAGCGCGCGGTTTTGCAGGAACGAGTCGGCCTCATCGAGCAGCAGCACGGCTTTTTCCTGTTCGGCTTCCTTGAACATCGCAGCCATGTTTTGCTCGGTCTCGCCAACGTACTTGCTCATCAAATCGCTCGCTTTCTTGATGATCAGCGGGTGCTCGATTGATTTTGCGATGTGTTCGCCGAGTGCGGTTTTTCCGGTACCCGGCAGGCCGAAGAAACAGAGCGATCCATTGCCTTTGTTCTTGAGCGCGTTAACGATTTTTTCAATCGGGTGACGTGTTTCGATATTGAGCAGCGATAAATCATACGTCGTCACCAGCGGACGATATTGCGATTTGTCGGCTTCTTCCTTATTGCCGAGCGCCTCGTCGCTGCGATCAAGTTGTTTCAGCATCAGCGCTTCAACGCTCGCCTCGATCTCGCCTTCGACGCGGCCATGCGTTAGCTGCGCAAAGCGAGCGGCAGCATGGATTTGCGCGGGAGTGAGCGTACGTCGCGTCGCGAGTTGTTCGACGAATTCGTCGCTTACGTCAAGACCTGCAAGATGCTTTTTGGTGATGTTTGCACGCACATTTTGCGGCGGGTTTTTCAGCTCGAGATGAAACTGAAAACGACGACGATACGCAGGATCAATCTGGCTGATCGAGTTTGAGATCCAGATGGTCGGCACCGGATTATTTTCCAGCGTTTGATTCACCCATGCTTTGCCGTTCACACTGCCGCGATGCTGCTCGTCGGAGACAAACATATTGAGCATTTCGGACGGATTGCTCGGGAAGACATCCTCAACTTCATCAAACAAAAGCGCGGTATTGTCACGGCCTTTGAGAAACGATTGCGACACCTGCAACGAGCGGTAGCGCTCCTTGCCTGAAAGGCTTTGACCTTCGCGATCAAAGCACTCTACCTCATAGAGCTCGGCGCCGGAAAGCGCCGTGATGACCTTCGCAAATTCGGTTTTCCCGGTGCCCGGTGCGCCGTAGATTAAAACGTTGACGCCTTTCTCTTTGCGCTCGGTCGCGCTTTTTAGCAGCGCAGCGAGGTAGCGCGCGTCGGCCTCCACATGCGGGTAGTCGCTGATCGTGAGCTCCGAGGGCTTGGCCGGTTTGGTGAACGCAGCCATCATCGCGCTTTCGGATTCGTAGGCTTCCAGAAGAATCGGCAACAAACGATCAGACAGACGCATCAAATCGCCCAGATCGGTGATATTGTGTTCGGCAATGGGCGTGTCGATCAGCGCGAGCGATTCGAGACGTCCGCCGGGCTTCAGTGCCACCGCGATGTCGCTCGGCGACACCTTCGCGACCTCACCGAGCATCGCGTGCGCCTCACCTGCACTGGCGGCTTTGCAATCCACCAGTACCGGGCGCAAATCACGCGTGCATTTGGCAAGCGCGGCGCATTGAATCAGCGTGCGCTCTGCGGCGGTGAGCGATAGCACTTTCGCCAGCATGCCGATATTTTCGCTCAGTCGAACGGGGGCGTCGCGCGTCAGCTTTTCCAGCGAGTCAGCAGTGCCCTGGAACAGCGCGAGCAAATCCTTTGCGTTCTGCTTGCAGAATTCGTCGAGATAGTAGAAAAGGGTGGTGTCGTCGTAGGTGCCATTCCAGACGCCATGCCGCGCGATGAATTCGTCGGGCGAGAGCTTGCCAACGCCCGCCCACGCGGGCATCTCGGCGCAGCGATGGCTCAGGAAATGCTGCACTCTTTGCGCGATAGAAACCGGCCAGACAAGATGCCGCGCTGAGAGCGTCATGACGTCGTTAATGTCGCGGCGCAGATTGAATTTTGGGCCGAGCGACAGAATGAGTTTGAGTGCAAACAATGAAGACAGCCGGTCAATCGGCGCCGCAAGGCGCGAGTGCGGCGACGAAATCATCAGGGCGCTATCGATCAGGTCAGACATGGAATTCCCCTCGCGATGGGTGCGTGAGCGCGGGCCGCGCTTTCGTGCACTTCGGCGACACTGTAACGCAGCTGTCACGGCTCCGGTGGACAGTAGCGCTTACAATCCGCCCGCCGAACAAACACACTCACTTTATGCAACGCTTTACCTCGCTCTTACTCACCCTTTCTACCGCATTTTTGTCGTCTCAGGCGCTGGCGGAATACCCGGATCGTCCGATCAAACTGATCGTCCCGTTCGCGGCAGGCGCGGGCACCGACGCCGTGGCCCGGTTCACTGCGCAAAAACTCGAAGAACAGTTGAAGCAGCCCGTCGTCGTTGAAAACCGCGTGGGTGCGAGTGGGGCCATCGGCACGCAAGCGGTTGCCAACGCTGCAGCGGACGGCTATACGCTCCTTTTTGTGGCGTCACCGTTCACCACGGTTGCCGCAGCGACCCCGGCCGCCGCAAACTACGATCCGATCAAGCAGTTTGTTCCGATCGCGCTGATCGCCGCAGGCCCGCTGGTCTGGATCGCTAATGCGCAGGCACCGTTCACCAGCATCCGCGAAATGATTGTCTACGCCAAGGCGAACCCCGGCAAACTGGCCTACGGCAGTGCCGGGGCTGGCGGCGTGAATCATCTCGCGCTGGAGCTGTTCAAAGTCAAAACAGGCACCGATATCCTGCACGTTCCGTACAAGGGCATTGCGCCCGCCACGACCGATTTGCTGGGTGGGTCAATCATGACGCTAACCGGTACGATTCCCGCCGTCTTGCCGCACATCAAATCCGGCAAGGCGCGCGCGCTGGCGGTTACAGGCGACAAGCGTTCGTCGCTGTTGCCGGACGTGCCAACGGTGAAGGAATCCGGCGCGAACGGGACCGAGGTTTACAACTATTGGGGGCTGGTTGCGCCCGTCGGTACGTCGTCGGCAATCGTGCAGCGACTGAATGCAGAAGTGCAGAAGTTTCTTGCGCAGAAAGACGTGCAGGATCGGCTGGCGTCCGACGGCGTTGAGCTGACACCGGGCGGGCCGGATCGGCTCGCCGCGTTTATCGCGAACGATTACAACGGGTGGAAAAAGCTTGTTGTGGACGCGAAACTGAAGCTGGAGTAGGTTCAATAGGGTGCGCGTCAGATTGCGCACCATCGTTGATACATTCCGGTGGGGGAATTACGAACTCATGGTGCGCACTTTGGTGCACATCCTATGCAGGAGGGGGCGGGGGCTACATCAATGCGCTGACCGCACGCTCTTTAAGCGCAACTAACGGAATGATGTCGAGCGCCTTTTCATGCGTCGCTTCAAGTACGACTTGCGGAGCAAGGCCGACGCCATACGCTTCAAGCCAGCGTGCGGCGCACAAACACCAGCGATCACCCGGCTGTAAACCCGGAAATCCCCACATCGGCGCGGGCGTTGATAAATCGTTACCGCGCGATTGGCTAAAGGCGAGAAATTCTGCGGTCATGATGGCGCAGACGGTGTGTGATCCGGTGTCATGCGGGCCGGTTTCGCAACAGCCTGTGCGCATGAAGCCGGTGAGCGGATCGTGACTGCAATTCTGAATCGGCGATCCGAGTACGTTTAAGCCACGAAAAGACATGCACGAACACCTTTGAAAACAACCTGTTCATGATTGTAGGGCGCGGCACCGAAGTGACCGCGCCGATGGGTTTGCAATCGCGTGCTGCGACTGCTTACATCGCTGAACCCAAGTCCTGGCGAGGCGTGAACTTGTTGTCCATCGTCGCGACTGTTTTGGCTGAGGCGGTTTGCATGGTGTCGCTGCTTTTCATGACGCGTGCATCAGCTTTTGCTGCGGCCGTCATCAACGGAGTCGCAGTGACCGAGCTTGACAACCCGAAGTTGTCTTCATGCGGTACATACGTCGCGGCGAATGCCGTGGACACAGAGAGGGCGGACAGCGCAACAGCTGCGGCGATCGTTGCGAAGCGGATAGTTGATTTCATAGATAACTCCAGGGAGGATTAATAGGTGGCATCTACTTGTCGTGATGCTCGTGACAAACCTTACGCAGAAAGTGCGCAATCTGGTTTTTGTCACTTCACTCTAAAAATTATTACGCTGCCCGAAATTTAGTCGCCGTCTTTCCCATCGTTCGCTTCAGCAACCGATAAACGTCCCCATCAAAAGGCAGCCTCGCACCTCCCGCTACGGCGCACCAACGATCAAACACCAGCACGTCACAATGATCGTTGGCGACGTCACGTTCCTCGAACACGGCCTCACCCGTAAATGGCCACAGCGGGAGTGCCAGTGGGGAAAGCGCAGCGCGTAGTCGCGTGTGATGTTGCGATGCAGTTTCCATGCCGTCACACGCGCCGTGGCAACGGCCCACTTGTCGCGCGAAACAGGGCTCCGCATCACTTCGCGGCTTCGAAAACCCGAGTGCATGATCGCACAATTGATGCTCACGCGCCGCAAACATCAGCCATTTCTTTGCCGATGCTTTATCGCTGAACGGGCCATACAGATCGGCGTGCGATTCGCCAATTTGTGCAGCGCTCACCCACTCAAGCGACGCATTCGTTTCGTCTTCGCGCAAACGATAGAAACCCAGTTTGTCTCGCCGCCGCAAATTCACGTTGTGCAACGGCATGCGCTCCTTCACGAGCTGTGCTTCAAGCAGCAATGCACTGAATTCACCCGCTGTCGGCAGCCATTCAATACGCGTCAATTCCTGTGACAGTCGAATGTCGTTCGGCGTCATGTGATCGCTGGAAAAGTGGGCGCGAATACGCTCGCGCAAATGCTTCGCCTTGCCAATGTAGAGCGGCAAATCATTGATGCCGTAGAAGAGATACACGCCTGAACAATCAGGAATATTTTTCAGGGCATCAGTCGCCAGTTGCGCCGGTAGCGACGGCGTTTTGAGCAATGACTTGACCGCTGCCGTCACCACATCGTCGCCGACATCGCCCGCTGCAACGCTCACGAACGCAGCCGTCGCTTCGGTGTCGCCCATCGCACGATGCCGATCAAAACCATGCAACTCGTGCCGATGAATCAGCGCATCGAGTCCGTGCCCGTCGGCATCCGGATAGAGCTTCCGCGACAATCGCACGGTGCATAAAACATCGGCCGTAAACGCCTCGGTGATCCGGCGAAATTCATTTTTGATGAAGCCGTAGTCAAAGCGCGCATTGTGCGCAACAAACACCGCGCCTTCGAGCATACGGCGCACCTCGTCGCGTACCTCAAAAAAACCCGGTGCATCGCGCACCATGGCATTGGTGATGCCAGTTAACGCCTGAATTTCAGCGGGAATCGCGACGCCGGGATTGATCAGCGACTGCCAGCGTGATTGCGAGCCATCGGCATGAAAGCGAATAATCGCGAGCTCGGTAACGCGATCAGTGAGTGGTTTTGCGCCCGTCGTTTCAACGTCGATGAACGCGAACTCGCCAAGCGCACGTAGAGCGTCAGGCAGTGTCTGCGATGTGGTTGCTCGTTTCACGAGGATGTGAGGCTAGACGTTGCTGTGTTAACGATGGGACACATTCCTGAATATTTAAGTGTAGGACGAGCTTTTTAGCGAAACCCATATTGATGCAGCGCCGAAGGGGTATTTTGGCAAAAGTCGACAAGTAATCATTTACGATTACAGCCCCTATTTAGGCGTCATCGTATGCGAAAGCTGATGGTCAAAAATTTGTCAAACAAATCTGCAGAACCCGAGAGAATTGCTCAACGATTTTCGTCCCCGTGCTTTTCCAAAGCCGCATCCACGGCGCGCCGCTCATCGAACACGAAGCAGTCACCCGTGTAATGATCGTGCCCGACTTCTTCGAAGTATCTGAGGATGCCGCCCTGCAACTGGAACACGCTTTTTGCGCCCAGTGACTGCAAGAACGGCGCAGCTTTTTCACAGCGAATGCCGCCTGTGCAGAAGCTCACGACCGTTCTATCGTTCAGCTCACCGATGTGCTCGCGCGCTGCGTCGGCAAATTCGGTGAAGTTGCGATTCCCCCAGAAGACGGCGTTGTTAAAGGTGCCCTTTTCGACTTCGACGTCGTTGCGCGTATCGAGCAAAACAATGTCTTCCCCCGCATCCAGGCGCCGTTTCAACTCGATGGCCGCCATAAATGGCGCGGGGGCGTCGACCGGGTCGACACCTGCTTGTCGAAAAGTCACGATCTCGGGCTTTAGTTTGATCTTGATGCGCTTGAATGGCACCTCATCGCTCCAGCTCTCCTTGATGTCGAGATCGGCGAAGCGCGCGTCGTCGTCGACCATCGCGAGAAAGCTGCGCACCGTTGTCTCCGCGCTGGCGAGAAACATATTGATGCCTTCCGGTGCGACCAGGATGGTGCCTTTGAGCCCCATGGCTGTGGCTTTGGGCAGCCATTCGGCTTTGAGCGCAGCAGGATCAGCGATGGCGACGAATCGATACGTCGCAATGTTCAAAATTCGGGACATAGCCGCATTTTAAGCGGGCCGCAAACCGGGGCAATCGACGATCAGTCGGCGATAATCCGGGCTCGCGGTTTACTGAAACGGTCGTTTTCGGGTAAAGCGGACGTAGACGCGCAACATTGATTTTTTGAAATTGGAGAACAGCCATGAACGGAAACTGGGTTGACATTAAGGCACACGACGGCAGAAGCTTCGGCGCATACGTTTCCACACCGCCAACCGGTTCGGGGCCAGGTCTCATTCTGATTCAGGAAATCTGGGGCGTGAATCAACACATTCGCGATGTCGCTGATTCCTACGCGATGGACGGATTCACCGTGTTCGCCCCCGACATTTTCTGGCGACAGCAACCGCGCGTCGATCTGGGCTACAACGAAATGGACAATCCGAAAGCCTTCGCCTTGATGGGTGCGCTGGATCGTCCGAACACGGCGCTCGACCTCGCGGCCACCGCGGCTGCGCTGCGTGCGCACTCCGCAGTCAAAGGCAAGATCGCGAGCGTCGGTTACTGCATGGGCGGCGCGCTGTCGTTTGTCTGCGCAGCCAACGGCATCGTGGATGCAGCGGTTTGTTACTACGGCGGCGGCATCCACACTATGCTGGATCGCGTACCCGACATCAAGGTGCCGATGCTTCTGCATTTCGCGGAAAATGATGGCCACATTCCGATGAGCGCGGTCGAGGCGGTGCAAGCCGCGTTCAAGGGCCGTGACGACGTACGCATTGACGTCTATCCCGGCGTCGATCATGGCTTTAATTGCTGGGGGCGCACGATGTACAACCAGAAGGCCGCAGCGCTGGCGCGGGGGCACTCGCTTGCGTTCCTGGCGAAAACGATTGCCTGATTGTTTGATTCCGATGACGCCGGGGCCGATACGGCCATTTCATTAAGTCAATAACGATAAAAAATATTTCACGGAGGAGAACCCGATGACTTACGCCGCAATTACCGGATGGGGCAAGTGTATGCCCCCGGCAGTGCTGACCAACGCCGATCTCGCCACATTTTTAGAGACCGATGACGAATGGATCACCTCGCGCACCGGTATGAAAGAGCGTCGCATTTCCCATGTGCACGCCGTTGAGCTCGCCTACGTTGCGTCGATGCGTGCGCTCGCTTGCGCAGGGCTCAAGGCGACGGATATTGATCTGATTGTTTACGGATCATGCAGCTTTGACGAAATGGTGCCGAACACCGCCTCAGGTCTGCAATACAAGCTGGGTGCGCTCAACGCGGCATCGATGGACGTCAACACGGCCTGCACGAGTTTTCTCTATAGCTGGACGACAGCGAATGCGATGATCCGCACCGGCGTCGCCAAGCGAGCGCTAGTGATCGGCGTCGAGATCATTTCACGCTACATGGATTGGGAAAATCGCGGCGTTGCGGTGCTCTTCGGTGACGGCTGCGCCGCGATTGTGATTGAGGCGACCGAGGAGAAGACGGGCCTGCTCGCCGAATCGCTCGGCTGCATCGCTGATGCGCGCGGCATTTTGCGCATCGGTGGCTATGGCGCAACTTACGCCAATGCGAACGTCGCGTTTGGCGATATGTCGTGGACGTTTGACGGCCCGCAGATTTTCAAGAAAGCTGTGCACGGCATGACCGATGCCAGCGCCAAGGCGCTCGCCAAAGCGGGTGTGACGGCTGAGCAGATTGATCTCGTAGTACCGCATCAGGCCAATTCACGCATCATCGAATCGGTCGCGAAATACGCTGGTATTCCGATGAGCAAAGTGCAACTCACCGTGCAGAAATACGGCAACATGAGCTCCGCTACGGTGCCCGTCGCGCTGGTCGAAGCGCTCGAAGAAGGCCGCATTCAGTCTCGCTCCAAGCTCCTGATGCCCGCCTTTGGTGCGGGCCTCACGGTGTGCTCGCATTACGCTGAATGGGGTGATCGTGTGACGCCGATAGACGTGAGCGATGTTGAACTTGCGCCTTGTGAAAAAACAGCGTTGCAAATGGTCAATGAAATTCGTGCCACAAAGGATATTCGCGGCCGTAGCGCCGCCGGGCTCGCCGGAGCGTATTACGTCGATCAGAAGCCGTACGGTGCGCAGTAAACGTTGTGACTGCTAACGCTTGCCATGTAGGGCGGGCAGTGCCCGCCTCGTGAGGGTCCGGCGTTAGCCCATTTTTATCCTGCGCAGCGCGAAGGAGTACGGGTCGGGCAGTGCCCGCCCTACCCGGCTTTCAGAATAGAGTTGTTGCGGACTTCGGCGGTAGCAGTGGCTGCATGGCTAGTGCCGCGCGTAATGCGGCACCGCTTCACCTTCGGAGCAAAATTTCCTCAAAATCGACAAGCGCTCTTCCGAGGCCTTGCCATCGGCGACCAACTTGCGCAGCGAGCAATCCGGCTCATGCAAATGCTTGCAATCGCGAAAGCGGCAGGAGCCCAGTGACGCGCGAAACTCGGGGAAGGCGCGCTCGATTTCCTGACGCGAAAAATGGTTGAGACCGAACACCTGCATGCCCGGTGAATCGATCACCCAAGTGTCTTCGCGACCAAGCGTAAAGAGGCGCGTGAACGTCGTGGTGTGTTTGCCCGAGTCAAGCGCAACAGAAATCTCGTTGGTTTTCTGTGCTTCTTCGCCGACCAACGCGTTGAGCAATTTACTTTTGCCCATTCCAGATTGCCCGATCAGTACCGAGCGCTCGCCGATCAGTTTTTCACGCATCGGCGCATCATTAAACTTTGCCGAGAAGAGGACCACGTCGTAACCCAAATCGCGATACCTGGCCAATGCGTTTGCGGCGGCAGCAGCTTCAACCAGATCAATTTTGTTGAGCCCGATGACGGCTTTAACGTTGCTCGCTTCGGCGCACACCAGCCAGCGATTCAAAAGCTCGTCTGAGTAGGCGGGCAGCGGCGCGATGATGCAGGCGACCTGCGTCACATTCGCGGCCACCAGTTTCTCTTTGTACGCGTCGGCACGATAGAAAAGCGATTGCCGCTCCAGCACCGATTCAACGACGCCCTCACGCTCGTTGGTCATGGTGAGACTCACGCGGTCACCGCACGCCATCTGCAGCAGTCGACCTTTGCTGATGCACTTGATGCGCGTGCCATCGGGCATTTGCACGACATTATGACGGCGTTGCGTTTCGATGACCAGACCTTGCAGCATTCGATTTCTTTGTATTTTTAGATGAACTGGCGCGCGGTTTCAATTCGCGCGGCACAGATAAAGTCGTTCATAGAAATGCCGCCTTTACCGTGATCCACATCATGGGTGTTGAACGCCACTTCGCAGCGGTTGTAATGCAAGGAGAGATCGGGGTGATGATCGGTTTTGTGCGCGATGGCAGCGACGACATTCACGAACGCTATCGTCTCGTAATAGTTCGTGAAGCGAAAGGCCTTGACGATTTTTCCACCGTGAAACCCCCAGTCTGGCAAGACGCTCAACTGCGCCTCGATCTGCATCACCGTGAACGCCTGTTGGTCATGCTGCGGTGCTGCAGTTAACGCAGCAAGACCGGCCAGGGCGATCACATCCGCTGCGCTCATGCCGTAACCACAGGTTGCGCCCGCAAATGCGCGATGCGAATCATCGCGGGCGGATGCGAGTGGTGATAGGCCGAATAAATCGGATCCGGCGTCAAGGTATTGGCGTTGTCTTTGTAGAGCTTGGTCAGTGCGGAAATCAAGTCGTCACTGCTCGAAACTTGAGCGGCGTAGGCATCTGCTTCGAACTCATGTTTGCGTGAATAGGCAGAGGCCACGGGTGCCATCCAGAACAACAGCGGCGGCAACACCAGCGAAAACAGAATGAGCGCAACACCGGGTGAAGTCGTGCCGGTATCAGTCGCGAATCCGAACGCGGTGTACAGCCACGGCTGCGGCAACACCCAGGCCAATGCTGCGAGGAACGCAAGGCTCGCCAGCGCCATGAACACGATGCGCTTGACGATGTGTTTGCGCTTGAAATGACCCAACTCGTGCGCCAGCACAGCGACGATTTCGTTGTTGCTCAAACGCTCAAGCAGGGTGTCAAAGAACACGATCCGCTTGCCCTTGCCGAAGCCAGTGAAATACGCATTGCCGTGTGCGGAACGCTTCGAGCCGTCCATTACGAAGAGCCCTTTGCTTTCAAACTCGGTGCGTGTGAGCAAACCCTCAATCGCGGTCTTCGTGTCGCCCGAATCCAGCGGAGAAAATTTGTTGAACAGCGGCGCGATGAACGTCGGATACAGCGCGAGCATCAGCAACTGAAAGCCAATGAACACCAGCCACGCATAGAGCCACCACAGCGGCCCGGCTGAGCGCATGAGCCAAAACACCAGCGCCGCAAGCGGCAATATCAATGCGGCTGAGAGCAGGCTGCCCTTCACCAGATCAATCCAGAACGTCGCCTTCGTTGTCTTGTTGAAGCCGAATTTTTCCTCGATACTGAAGGTGCTGTAGTACGAAAGCGGCACAGAAATCACACCGGTCACCACTGATAACAGCGCGACCAACGCAACTTCACGCAGGATCGGCGTGTCCGCCAGCGGCAGCGTGAAGCCCCATAACCGGCTCAACCCGCCAAACAGAATCAACGCAGCAACGACAAGCCCGATGGCCGACTCGACTTTGGTGAAGGTGCCTTTGGCCAGCGTGTAGTCCGCAGCACGCTGATGCTCGGCCAGAGTGATGCGTTCGGCGAACGGCTCCGGCACTTCATCGCGCCAGGCGGTGACATGGCGCAACTGGCGATTGAGCAACCATCGCTCGATAAAGTAATTAGCGAGAAGCGCGACCATCATCACCGAGGCGAAAGATGTGGCAGAAACGGCAGGGAGATTTGTGAGCGTGTCGGACGGCATGCGCTGTGGGAAAATCAATTTGACCTAATTGTTGACTATATTGGGTCGCGACGCTGGGCTGCAACGGCCCTTTTTCGCGCTTTTCCGCTTTCCTGTCACACCGATACCCGGCATCCTATGGCACAAAACCAAAATCATCTCGTCTGGCTCGATATGGAAATGTCCGGCCTCGACCCGGAAATTTGCCGGGTGCTGGAGGTGGCGGTAGTGATTACTGACAAAGATCTGAACACCATCGTCGAAGGGCCGGTGCTCGTCATCCATCAAGCCGACAGCGTGCTCGACGCGATGGACGAATGGAATAAAAACACGCACGGTCGATCAGGATTGATCGAAAAAGTGAAAGCCTCGACGCTGACAGAAGACCAGGCATCGACGCAAATGATCGACTTCCTCGCCAATTACGTGCCGAAAGGGGTGAGTCCTCTGTGCGGTAACAGCGTGCATCAGGATCGCCGTTTTATGGTGCGCTATATGCCGAAGTTTGAGGCGTATTTTCACTACCGAAACCTCGATGTCAGCACGCTGAAAGAGCTGGCGTCGCGCTGGGCTCCCGACGTAAAAAAAAGCTTCCAGAAGAAAACGCGCCACACTGCGTTGGCCGATGTGTATGAAAGCATCGACGAGCTGAAGCATTACCGCGATCACTTCATCAAGCTGCCCGTGGCGGTGGGCGCGGAGGCGAAGGCTTGAAGTTTTGCTCCACCTGCGGCAGCGCGGACATCGCACTGACGACTCCCGAAGGCGACCAGCGCGCCCGCTACGTCTGCCCCGCATGCCACACCGTTCACTATTCAAACCCGAAAATCGTCTGCGGCGTCGTCCCGGTTTTTGAAGACAAAGTGATGCTCTGCCTGCGCGGGATCGAGCCGCGACTTGGCAAATGGACGCTGCCTGCCGGGTTCATGGAAAACAATGAAACGGTTGAAGAGGGCGCGCAGCGCGAACTGTTTGAAGAGGCCGTGTCCACTGTTGCGCTCGGGCCTTTGCTGACGGTGATCTCGGTGCCCTACATCTCTCAGGTTCACATGATGTATCTCGGCACCATGAGCGAGGCGAAATACGCGATTACGCCGGAAAGCACCGAGATTCGGTTGTTTACAGAAGCAGAAATTCCGTGGAAGGAACTCGCCTTCCGCACCGTGAAGACGGCGCTTGAGCATTATTTTGGATGTCGCCGCAGGGGCGAATTCACGCTGCTCAACGCGAAGATCGACTGATCACCGTCTGAAGATAGCCACCAATGGAACGCTTCACCATTTCACTCGACGAAAAACTAGCGCACGAATTTGATCGCTGGATTGCCGAGCGGAACTACGGGACGCGCTCGGAGGCGGTGCGTGATTTGCTGCGCGCCGAATTGCAGAACGCACGGCTGAAAAAAGACGCATCACTGAGTTGCGTTGCATGTCTGTCGTACGTGTTCAATCATCATGAGCGTGACCTGGCCGAGCGACTCAATTCGCTACAACATGATCGGCATGACCTCACGGTGTCCACCATGCATGCGCATCTCGATCACGATCATTGTCTGGAAACAGTGATTCTGCGCGGCAATACTAATGCGGTTCGCGAATTTGCTGATGCAGTGATCGCGGAGCGTGGTGTGCATCACGGCAAGTTAAATCTGATCGCAGTGGATGTCCATGAGCCACACCAAGTTGCCGCTTCAGGAGCCGCTCGCAAGCGCGGGCACGCAGGCAATTACGATCATGATCACCCGCATCCAGAACACGCAGCTCACGCTCATCTGCACTTTAAGCCGTCACACTGAGCCTTTGGCCTCTTTACAGCGTTCGCTACCGCTAAACTCATAAATTAAGTAAGTTTGCGTGGAGTGATTCGCCATGATTCGCAGGTCTATTTCGTTCGCCGCGTTCGCAATATCTGCCTTAAGCAGCGTGACAGTCTTTGCGCAGGACGCGACTTTCGCAACGAAATCGTTGACGCCCGAAACAGCGCTAACCGCTGCCAAAGCTGCGCTCGAACAATGCCGAAAGGATGGCTATCAGGTGGCTGTTGCGGTGGTAGACCGCGCAGGTCTGGTGCAAGTGCTTTTACGTGATCGCTTCGCGGGTGCGCACACGGTCGACATTGCGCCGAACAAAGCATGGACGGCGGTTAGTTTTCGTATCCCCACCGCTGCGCTCGGCGTCGAAACGCAGGCGGGCAAACCGATGAGCGCGATTCGCTCGCATCCGAAAGTGTTCGCTGCCGGTGGCGGTCAGGTGATCGAGGCGGGCGGCTCGGTGCTCGGCGGCATCGGCGTGTCAGGCGCGCCGGGTGGCGAAGCGGACGACGCGTGCGCAAGAGCGGGAATCAAAGCGATTGTCGATGCGATTGAGTTTTAGCGGCAGATATTCACACAGAGATCCCATGCTCTGATGACGCTAAAGTTTTGCGGTGTGGCGACGTTGTAAGCCCCGTCTGACACGCCGACGGGCCGCAGTCGGATTGCCACGCATCGCGGCCTGTCGAAAAATCGGACAACAGGTCGCAGCCCAACATCGTCACTCTCTCATCCTGCGCTTATCTTAGCGCGCAGATTGATTCGACAGCACACATGCGGTCGTGTGTCATCTTCCATTCCAGCTAGCCGGAACGAGAAAATTATGAGCGTGGGAACCATCCTTTTGATCGTTTTGATCCTGATGCTGGTAGGCGCAATTCCGAGTTGGCCGCATAGCAAAAGGTGGGGTTATGCACCGAGCGGCATGCTCGGCATTGTTCTCATCATTGTGATTGTTTTGTTGCTTACGGGGCGACTGTGACGGAACAGTTGTTCCTTCGTGCCGTTGTGGTCGTCTTCGCGGGCAGCTCAACCACAGCGCAGAGCGTATGAGATTGACAGTCATGTCTCCGCGAAACGCGCTTCGGCTGCTGCTATGCGCGATTTCTCTGTCGGCATGCGGCAGCCTGCCAACATTCGTTCCCGACCTCGCGCGAAACCGTGGAACTCCCGTGCCAACCGTGCAACTGGAAGGCGCACGCGGGCCACTTTCCCCCGCTCAGAGCAAAGCGATCCTTGATCGCCTTCGTGCGCGCAGCCCTGAGACGAGCATCTTTGACCGCCACCTTGCGCTGGAGGAAGCCATCGTCGGCAGCCCGCTCACTGTGGGCAATCAGGTGCAATTGCTACAGGACGGTCCGGCCACCTACCAGTCGATGCTGGCGGCCATCAGCGCGGCACGCGATCACATCAACATGGAGACTTATATCCTCGATGATGACCCGATTGGGCAGCGCTTTGCGCAAGCCTTGATCGACAAGCAAAAGCAGGGCGTACAGGTCAATTTAATTCATGATAGTGCGGGCACATTCAGCACGCCGCGCGAATTCTTCAAACGGCTCACGGACGCGGGCGTTCGCGTGTTGGAGTACAACCCGATCAATCCCTTGCTCGCTCGCAAAGACTGGGAACTCAATCAGCGTGATCATCGCAAACTGCTGGTCGTTGACGGCATCACTGCGTTCCTTGGTGGCATCAACATCAGCAGCGTTTACTCGGGCGGCTCGTCGGGTAAGGCAGTGAAAGCGCGTGCGCGCGCTGCAGCTGCCACGGGCGCTGCTGAAATGCTGGCCTGGCGTGACACGCACTTGCGTTTGCAGGGGCCAGTGGTTGCTGAACTACAGAAACTCTTTCTGGAAACATGGGTGTTACAAAAAGCCGAGCCGCTGACACCGAAGAAATGGTTTCCGCCGCCGGTAAGTTCGGGTCGACAAGTGGTGCGCGCCATCGGCAGTTCGCCGGAGGAGCCGTATAGCCTGATTTACGCGACATTACTGTCCGCCCTTGCCAGCGCCGAGACGAGCGTGAATGTCACCAACGCGTACTTCGTTCCCGATCCGCAATTGCTCCTGACACTTGAAGCCGCTGCTCGCCGCGGCGTAGACGTAAAACTGATATTGCCGAGCCAGACCGATTCATGGCTCGTGTTGTACGCAGGGCATAACTACTACGACAGATTGCTGCGCGCAGGCGTAAAAATTTACGAGCGACGCGGCGTGGTTCTCCATTCGAAAACAGCGCTGATCGACGGCGTCTGGGCGACGGTGGGTTCAACCAATTTGGACTGGCGCAGCTTTCTGCACAATCGTGAGTTGAACGCTGTTGTGCTGGGCGCGGAGTTTGGCAGTCAGGTGCAGGCCATGTTCGACAAGGATCTGGCAGAGTCCGAAGCCATTACGCTTGAACAGTGGCAGCAGCGGCCCGCTGCAAAGCGCGTGAAAGAATTGTTCGCGCGGCTGTGGGAATACTGGCTGTAGTGCGCCTCTGCAAGTTGATATTCGTGACGTGCGAAGCTGTAACAAACTGCATTCAACACAGCGCAAATGGGTTGTCATCCTGAGCCTTAAGCGAAGGATCCGGTTGTTTGCAACGATTGAGGCGAAGCAGACAACCTCTTGGGGGCCACCTGATCCTTCACTAACACTGAGGATGACCAAAAGGCTTGACTCAAAAGAATTTTTAGGCGTGCCTTCTACGCTCGAGCGGCCAGTTCGCGAGTAAGCTCAGCAGCGCTGATCTCTTTGCAGCCACTCGCATTCTGGCCCGACCACAGCGGTGAAAAATCACCGCTTCCAAGTTTCTCTGCCGCAGCGCGAAGCGGCGCAATTGCTGCCGTGGCTAAAGGAAATTCGGGCGTGGCAGCGCTTATCGAACCCAACTCTCGCATGAGGCGGTTGACGATACCGCGCGCCGGGCGGCCGGTGAACAGATTGGTCAGTGCGGTGTGGCGAGCCGCGTCGCTTTTGAGCGCTGCGCGATGCGGAGTGCTTGTGGTCGCTTCAGGACACAACAGATAAGCCGTGCCCACCTGCGCGGCGATTGCGCCCATCGAGAGCGCTGCTTTGACGCCCTTCGCATCCGCGATGCCGCCCGCCCCAATTACGGGCACGTTCACGGCGCGCACAATCTGCGGCAGCAATGCCAACGTGCCAACCTGCGTAGTGAGATCTCTCGACAGGAAGATGCCGCGATGGCCACCAGCTTCAAGTCCTTGCGCGATGATGGCGTCGACGCCGTGCGCCTCGAGCCAGCGTGCCTCGTCGACTGTCGTTGCCGACGACAGGATTTTTGCGCCCCACGAGCGCACGCGAGCGATCAATTCCGCCGACGGCAGCCCGAAATGAAAACTCACAATCGGTGGTTTGAATTCCGCGAGCACGTCGGCCGCGGCAGCGGTGAATGGTATGCGTCCAGAGCCTGATGGAATTGTTGCCGGATCGATACCGAACTCGGCGAAATACGGCGCGAGCGCATCACGCCACCGAGCCTCGCTTTCCTCGCTGGGCGTCGGCGGAGCATGGCAGAAGAAATTGACGTTGAACGGTTTGTCCGTCTGCGCCCGGATCGCAGTGAGCTCGCGTATCAGTACGTCCAGCGCCAGCATCGCGCACGGCAGCGAGCCTAGGCCACCCGCGTTCGAAACCGCAACCGTCATCGCGCCTGAACGCCCGCCATCGGGGCCTGAATGATGGGCAAATCGATGTGCAGGAGGTCTTGCAGCGGAGTCATATTTGCATACTCAAAGAGATATTACGGGCTAACAGCTATGAGCTGAATGCCCTATTCTATTGGGGCTTCGGCTAAATTATTCACGTTGTCGATAATTTGAAAATACACCCGTAATCCCCATTTAGATGGGCGTTACATCAAAAAGCTGTTGACGCCATGACTGCAAGCTTTAGGATACCCAACGTAATTCGAAGTTGCCAAATTTACTCGGGTAAATTGAAGTTCCAAGTGCTTTCGAAATCAACGCACGCATAATGGGTGGAATGAATCGCGCCGTCCTCTATGCGCTACTCGCCGCAGCCCTGTTCGGTGCGAGCACACCCCTCGCAAAGCGCTTAATCGGCGAAATTTCCCCCGTGTTGATGGGCGGACTGCTCTATCTAGGAAGTGGCGTGGGCCTCGGCGTCGCGCGCCTTGTGCGGGATGGTGGCTGGAAGGCGTCGGGGCTCGCCAGAGGCGAGTGGCCATGGCTGCTCGGCGCGATCTTTTTTGGCGGTATCGTCGGGCCAGTGGCTTTGCTTTTTGGGCTGACGCGCATGAGCGGATCAACCGCGTCGCTGCTGTTGAATCTCGAGGCGGTGTTGACGGCGCTTATCGCGTGGCTGGTGTTCAAGGAAAACGCGGATCGCCGCGTTGTGCTTGGCATGGCGGCTATCGTGGCTGGCGGTGTCGCGCTGTCGTGGCCGTCCGCAGCCGCTAACACTTCGGACTGGATCGGCCCGGCATTGATCGCGGCCGCGTGCGCCTGCTGGGCGATTGACAACAATTTGACGCGCAAAGTTTCAGCCTCTGACGCGTTGTTTATCGCCAGTAGCAAAGGGCTGATGGCAGGGGGATTCAACACGGTGCTGGCCATTAGTTTGGGGGCCGCACTTCCGAATGTGTTCACGGTGTCGTCCGCGATGCTGCTCGGCTTTCTCGGATACGGACTGAGTCTGGTGCTGTTCGTGCTGGCGCTGCGTGGATTGGGCGCGGCCCGCACCGGCGCTTACTTTTCCGTAGCCCCATTTATCGGGGCGGCGGTGGCCATCGGATTACTCGGCGAAACGGCTACCCTGTCGTTCTGGCTGGCCGCCACGTTAATGGCCGTAGGCGTATGGCTGCACCTGACCGAGCATCACGCCCACCATCATGCGCACGACGCCGAGGCCCATGAGCACAGCCACTCGCACGACGCGCACCATCAGCACGTGCATGAAGTTGCGTTTGCGGCTGCCGCCACGCACTCGCATTGGCACGAACATGTCGTTGTGACCCACAAACATCAACACTTTCCGGATATTCATCACCGGCATGAGCACTAACAAGCTTGGTCGCTGTTTCCCAGCCGCGCTAGCCTGAAACCCGTAACCCCGGCTCCTGCATCGCCGCAATCTGCTCGCGCAGCTCCAGCACGCGATCCTGCCAGTAGCGCTGCGTGTTGAACCACGGGAACGCGGCGGGGAAGGCCGGGTCGTGCCAGCGGCGGGCGATCCAGCCTGAATAATGCAAGAGGCGCAACGTGCGCAGCGCTTCGATCAGTTGCAATTCGTTGTCGTCGAATTCGCAGAAGTCTTCGTAGCCTTTGATGATGCTCGCGAGCTGGCCTTGCATCGCGTCGCGTTCGCCGGAGAGCAGCATCCACAGGTCCTGGACGGGCGGCCCCATGCGGCAGTCGTCAAAGTCCACGAAGTGCGGGCCGCTGTCGTTCCAGAGCACGTTGCTGGCGTGACAATCGCCGTGCAGACGGATCGATTTCACGGTGCCTACGCGGTCAAAAATTTCGCGAATACCGTCGAGCGCCATTGC